>NZ_UBIZ01000297.1:0-11637 GCF_900465275.1 Parafrankia sp. Ea1.12
ACCTTGCGTTGGAAGTCGGTGCCGGTCGGGTTCAGCGGCAGGTCGAAGGACGTCCGCCGGCCAGCTCGCCGAGTACTTCGTGGGCCGCCGGACGTCCTTCGACCTGCCGCTGAACCCGACCGGCACCGACTTCCAACGCAAGGTGTGGAAGGCACTGTGCGACATCCCGTACGCGGAGACGATTTCGTACGGCGAGCTGGCGCGCCGCCTCAGCCAGCCGGGCGCGTCACGCGCGGTGGGACTGGCCAACGGTCGCAACCCGATCAGCATCATCGTCCCGTGCCACCGGGTGATCGGTGCGAACGGCAGCCTCACCGGCTATGGCGGCGGCCTGGAGCGCAAGCGCCACCTGCTCGCCTTCGAGCAGCAGGCCGCCGGCCTGTCACTGCTTTGACGCCGTTCCGCGGCGCTGTTCCGTGATGCTGCTCCGCCGACGAGGTGCTCCCCGTGCCCTCAGCGTGGCCTTCCGCGGCGGCGCTTCTCCCGTCCCACGAGGATGTCGAGCCCGAGGTCGTCGGAGGCCTGCTCGGGCGTCGGGAGGCGGTACAACGCCGCCGTGACCGACCGGTTGCGGGCGAGGGCCGTCAGCGTCGACGGCGGGGCCTGCGCCGCCCCGGAGAGGTACACGGGCGTCTTTCCCCCGGGCCCCGGCGAGTCACCCGCGCCGGCCGGTGAGCCCGGCCGGCGGCGCTGCCCGGCGCGATGGCCCTGCCGGCGCACGATGGGAGCGGTGGCCGGGTCGATGAGCGGGTACACGCCGCCGCCGCCGCCGTCCGATCCGGGCCGGGCTCGCCGAGCGGACCGGTCGCGCCCGTCGCCCGCACCGGCTCCGCCGCCAGGCGCGCCCGTGCCGCCGACCGCGGTGCCGTTCGCGCCGCCGGCCTTGCCACCGGCCGCGGTGTCAGCCGCGGCGCCGTCGTTGCCGGGGGCGCCGGCGGTGGCCGCCGCCGGGCCGAACCAGTCGAACGACGCCCCCCGCCCGCGCAGCGCGGTGTTCTCCGCCTGGACGATCACGAGCAGCGCGGTCGCGAACGAGGCGCGGGTGCGGGACTCCTCGAGCTGACGCTTGAGCTCGGCGACGTAGGCCGGGTCGATGGCCGGTGGCTCGGGCTCGGGGGTGGGCTGGCCGTCGGGGTCGACGGTCGCGCCGAACGCCTGGACGTGCAGCTGACGCAGGTTCTCCAGGTGTGCGGCGCGCGCCGGATCGGTTTCGGTGAACAGCAGGTTGACGTAGACCTCGACCACCCGCCATTCGATGGCCTTCTCGCCGCGGAACTGGCGGCTCAGGTCACGCGTCCGCGAGCGCTGGATCTTCGTGGGACCGGGGTCGGACCACAGCGCCCGGGCCACCATCTCATAGCTGACCCGATAGGGATTGTTAAGTTCATTTAAACGAGTAAGGAGGATTCGCTGCGGCCCGTCCTTCAAATCGGCTCGCGGCCCTTTGGGGCGCGCCCCCGCGAGGCTCACCCACACACCACCCGGACTTGCACTGGCAGGCTGGCCGAAGGACGAGTTCGCGGCACTGCGCAGATCCTCTCTCCGGTCCGCTCGTCGGCGCGACCTCGATGCGCCGGACGGGGGGACGGTGGCACCGGCGGGTTCCCCGACCCCCCGCTCCGGTCGCTGCGCATGATACGACCCGTGTGCCCGTGATGTGTGGATGCTGGCTGTCTGGCCGGCGTTTTCGTCCTGTCCGGAACGGTCAGCCGTCACGAACCGTGTGTCTTCCCGAACCGGTCCGCCCGGACGTCCGACGTTGAGCCCATCCCGTTCGCGTGCCGGTGAGCGCCGCTCGCGGGCACGCCACCCGCTATGTGTTCCCACACCTGTTTCCCCCTTTACCGGATGAACATCGGCGTAATGCCGCGAAACGTTGCATCATCAGGAAACCCGGCACCCGAATGCGCGGCAAGGCCGCACAACCCGAGGATCGGGACGCCGTCGCGTCAGGCCTTGACCAGCCGGAACGGGGCTTGCGTCGCAACGCGCCGTCGCAACCCGGCGGCCGTCCGATCAATGTCGAGATGATTTCCCTGACCCGACCGAAACAGGCCGACGGCCACTGGCCGTCACGATGGATCAGGAACGGCGAACCCGGATGGCGACGGATGTCCGTCCGCGATCCTCCGGACTATTCTGATCTTTCCCGCCGATTGCCGCGAATTGCCCCCGCCCGGCCGGCGCCGGCCATGGACAGCCATGGACAGCCATGGACAGCCATGGACAGCCACGGACAGCCACGGGCGACCGCGGGCGACCGCGGACCGCAGAGGGACCGGCTGGCACGGCTGCCGGGAACCGCGGGTGGGCTCAGTTGGCGACGAGGGCCTCGGTGACCACCCGGCTGGCGTCCGCGACACCGAACGTCGGCGGCTGCGGCCGGGCCTCCCCGCTACCCAGCCGGACGACGACCGTGCCGGACCCGGGGTCGATCTGCAGGATCTGGTTGCCGAGCCCGATCGCCCAGTACATGTCCGCCGGCGCCGTCGGCACCAGCTGACCGTGGCGGGTGGTGGGGTCGGCGGCCGCGGAGATGTCGGAGGCCGCCAGCGGCTGGGCGAGGACGCCCTCGCGGTTGAGCCACCACAGGTACCCGTAGGCGGCGTTCATCTCCGTGGACGACCGCCCGGTGGCCTCGGTGACCCAGTCGCTCGACACGACCCGCTGACCGTTCCACTCCCCGTGCGCGAGCATCAGGTAGCCGAGACGGGCGACGTCCCGGCAGGTCGTCTGCAGGCCCATGAACGTCAGGGTGTTGCCGGTGCGGTCGGTCGTCATCCGACTGTCGGCCATGCCGAGCGGCTCGAAGACCCGCTCCCGGGCGTAGTCGCTGACCTCCTGCCCGGTGGCGCCGCTCAGCACCTGCTCCAGCGTCTGGATGGCCGAGTTGTTGTAGGCCCAGACCTCGCCGGGCGGCCGCTCCTGGCGCAGCGCGACCGCGAACGCGGTCTGGTCGGGCGCCGCGATCAGCTCCTGGTAGTCGATCGTCGTGCTCCACTGCCGCCCGGAGTCGTTGCTCACCAGGTCGCGCACGGTCACGGCCTGCGCCGGTGTGCCCTTCCACTGCGGCACCCAGGTGGCGGCGGAATCGTCCAGCCGCAGGTCACCGTCGCCCTGCGCGATGCCGACGAGCGTGGACGTCAGCGACTTCGTTATGGAGAAGACCGGCTGCGGTGTGGTCGGGGTGAAGCCCTTGAAGTACCACTCGCCGGCGATCCTGCCGTTGCGCGAGACCAGCAGACAGTTGGACTTGCCCTGCTCGGCGGCGTGCGCGATGTCCTCGAGCTTCGCCGGGTCCAGACCGACCGCGCGTGGGTCCACCGTCTCCCAGCTGTCGCCCGGCACCGCCACCGCCGTCGGCGCGGCACCCGACGCGGTGACCGGCCCGGATGTCGTGGCGGGCGTCCCGGAGGCCCCGCCACCCTGCGTGCAGCCGGCGACAAGGGCGGCCGCGAACGGCGCGGCGGCGAGGGCAAGGACGAGACGGGGCGGACGGCGCATCTGGGACCTCGATCAGCCGTGAGTTCCGGATCCAGGGCGAGGACGCACCGTATTGACGCCAGATGTGAGGTCTGTGTGACCTCAGTCCTCAACAGGCGTCGTCCTGGGCGGGTTCCGTCCTTGCCCGATCCCCGCCACCGCGTCCGGTCAGCCGCGGGCGAGGTGGCGGCTGATGACGAGGCGCTGGATCTGGTTGGTCCCCTCGAAGATCTGCATCACCTTGGCCTCGCGCATGTACCGCTCCACCGGGAAGTCCTTGGTGTAGCCGGCGCCGCCGAGGACCTGCACGGCGTCCTCGGTGACCTTCATGGCCGCGTCCGTTGCGACGAGCTTTGCGACGGACGCGGCGCGCCCGTACTGCAGCCCGGCGTCCCGGCGCCGGGCTGCGGCCAGGGTGGTGGCCCGCGCGGACTCGACGGCGGCCGCCATGTCGGCCAGCAGGAAGCCGAGCCCCTGATGGTCGATGATCGCCTTCCCGAACGCCTCCCGCTCCTTCGCGTACGCGACGGCGTCGTCCAGCGCGCGCTGCCCGAGCCCGACGGCGGTGGCGGCGATCCCCAGCCGGCCCGAGTCGAGAGCCGACAGCGCGATCGACAGGCCCTGCCCCACCTTGCCGATGAGGCGCGACGCCGGGACCGCGACGTCGTCGAAACTGATCTGCGTCGTCGGCGACGCGGTCAGCCCCATCTTCTTCTCGGGCGGGTGGAACCTGATGTTGGGCGTGCCCGCGTCGACGAGGAAGCAGGAGATCCCGCCGCGGGTGTCGGACGACGTCCGCGCGAAGACCGTGTAGAAGTCGGCGGCGCCGCCGTGGGTCACCCACGCCTTCGTACCGTTGAGCAGGTAGCCGTCGTCGGTGGCGGTGGCCGTCACGCGCATCGCCGCCGGGTCCGACCCCGCGTGCGCCTCGGACAGGCAGTAGGCGCCGAGCAGGTCACCGGACAGCAGCCGGGGAAGGTGCTCCTCCTGCTGCTCCGGGGTGCCGAAGGTCGCCAGCGGGTAGCAGGACAGCGCGTGCACGCTCACCCCGACCGCCACGGCCGCCCAGCGGTAGGAGATCTCCTCCAGCACCTGTAGGTACACCTCGTACGGCTGCTCGCCGCCGCCGAAGCTCTCCGGGTACGGCAGGCTCAGCAGCCCGGCCTTGCCGAGCACCGCGAACTCCTCGCGCGGGAAGCGGCTGGCGGCCTCGTACTCCGTGACTCTCGGAGCAAGCTCGCGGTCGCACATGGTGGCGGTGAGCTCGATCAGCTCCCGCGCTTCCGATGAGGGGAGCTGCCGTTCGGCGGGCATGGTGTCCTCCCGTGCGTCGTCGGTCATCGCCCTCGCGCCGCGTGGAGCCGGAACCCCCGCGCGCGATCGTCTCCGTCGGTGCCGGATCCGTCCGTCTCGGAACGTGCGACGCAAGAGTTGTACCGCGCCTCGTGGTTGAGACGACGGGCTTGCCGCGTTTCCGACGCCTCGCTGCATCGGTTCCGTTTCGATCTACCGCATCGACGCGGAGACGGACCCTCGCGGATGAACGCACGGCGCGCGATCATGGGCGGAAGGTGACACCCTCGACTGGTGACCGAGCACGAGACCGAGACCCGGCCCGCTGGCCCCCATGCGCCCTCACGGCCGGGCGCGGCCCCGGGGCAGGGCCCGGAGCCGCAGTGGCCCGACGACGCCGAGGCGGCCCGGCACGTCGCCATGTTCGGCCTGCCTGGCATGCCCGCCACGGGACGGATCGCCGTCGTCACCGGTGCCACGAGCGGCATCGGCGCGGCCACCGCCCGGCGGCTCGCCGCCGACGGCGCCGTGGTCGCCGCGGTCGGCCGCCGGGAGGCGCGCCTGCGGTCCCTGGCCGACGAGAACGAGCGGATCCTGCCCGTCACGGGCGACGTGACCGACCCGGACGGGATGCGTCGCATCGCCGACCAGGTCCACGAGCGCCTCGGCCGCGCCGACCTGGTCGTCGCCAACGCCGGGACGATGCTCGCCGCACCCTGGGCCGCGGCGGACGTCGACGAGTGGCGCCGCATGATCGACACCAATCTGGTCGGCCTGCTGTGGACGGGCCGGGTGTTCATCGACGACCTGCTGGCCGCCGCCGCGGAGGGCCGGCGCGCGGACCTCGTCCACATCGGCTCGGTCGGCGGCCACCAGGTCTTCCCGAACTTCGCGGTCTACGACGCGACGAAGGCCGCCATCGAGCATCTGACCCGTCACCTGCGCGTCGAGCTGGGCCCCCGCGGGGTGCGGGTGCGCACGGTCGAGCCCGGCCTGGTGCAGACCGAACTGGGCGACGACATGGTCTTCCCTGGCTCCCGCGAGGCGCTCGCCGAGTTGCGCAGGTCAGTCGCAAACCCCCTGAGTGACGTGGACGTCGCCGAGGTCATCGCCTGGTCGGCCTCCGCCCCACCCCACGTGAACGTCGCGGAACTCGTCGTAGTCCCGGTGTCCCAGGGCTGACCCCATCCCCTGCTGCCGGCTCCGGACTGTGCGAACCAGCCCGATCCGCGGACACCGTCCGACGCGGGTGCCGCGTTCTTCGACGAACTGGCCGCGGTGCTGGCCGCGGACCAGCCGCCGGCGGCTGGTGTCACGGATGGTGAGGCCCAGATCCAGGCGGCGGCGGACACCGTCCTGGAGCCGTCCGGCGGGGCGGCCGACGGACTGGCTGCCCGCCCCCGCGGGTTCGTTCAATCTGATGGTCCGGCCTACCTGGCGAAGGCGGCCGCGCTGGACAACACCTGGAACCCGCCCGCGGTGGTCCCGGCGTCCTGACCGACCGGCAGGCGCCGACGACGGGGTGGGGCGCGGGATGCTGGTGCACCGCCTCCCACCCCGTCCGAAGCCTGCTCAGCAGCGGTGGTTGTAATGGTTCGGCGGATACGGGCACGGCTCATGGGGCTGGCAGCCCGCGGCCGTCGTGAGCATGCCCAGGGATGCCGCCGCGACGACGGTCAGCACGATGCGGCGGATTCTGCGGATAGATCGGTTCATGGTGGGTTTCCCTTCCCGCGCCATCCCCGATCCGGTAATCCCTATCGCAGTCACGGACGGCCTTCTCTCCGCCGTTCCGGCGTGTGCCATTTCGGTGATCGGTGCTGCGCCTTCGGCCGCAGTTGCGCTCGTTTGCGGCGTGTTCCGCGGTGTCGGTCGTTGCGCGGTGGCACGGTACGCGGTGGCGCATCGGCGGCGCCGCAGGCGGCGGCGCCAGCGGTGTGGGCGGCCGGGCCGGGTCCTCCCGGGCGGCCGGGTGGGACCGGTCGTCCCGGGCGGACTATGCCGGACGGTCCGTATCGGGCAAGACGGGCAATAAGTCCACTCGTTCGCGGGTTCCTCCGAAAGTGACGGAACGCGCGCGTCGGCGTGCCGTCCTACAGGACGATTGGGTGGACGCGTCCTCGCAGTCGAGGGCGAACGGTCCGCGCTGCCTGGGGGACGCGGCCGGTCCCAGCGGGACAGGACGGACGGGGGCCGTCGAGGGGAGGAACACGATGGTCAACATGAACCCGGGCGAGGGTGGCCGGCGGGGCGAGCGGTTCGCGCAGGCGCGCCGGTTCGCGGGGCAGGCCCGGCAGGACCGCACGACCGGCTGGTACATCCCGTTGGCGATCACCGTGATCGGTGCGGGCGCCTCGTTCGACGCGTTCGGACGGGGGGTCGGGTTCCTCTACGGGTGGGGCCTGGCCATCGCGTTCGTCGCGCTCACCTGGTCGACGATCCGGGTGATGCCGTCGATGGTCGACGAGCTCAACATCCAGCGGGAGAGCGGGCCGCGCAAGCTCGCCGCGCTGTTCAACGCCCCGGTGCGCAGCCGGGGGCTCTTCCTGCTCGCCGCCGCTCTACCGATCTTCATCGCGTTGGTGAAGACGGTGGGCTTCTACATCATCGGCGGTCTGCTGATCGTCGGTGTGGTACTTGCCGTGGCCTTCGTGGCGTCCTGGGCGCTCGAGCGCCGCTGAGCGCATGCGCGCTCGGCCACCGCCGAGCGAGTTCCACCCGGCCCCGGGCCCCGACCATCGTCGGAAGCCCGGGGCCGGTACGCGTGCGACCGCCGCCGAACATGCCGGGCGCTGGCGATCTCCCACCGGCAGTCTCTCCCACTGTCAGTCACGGTGATCTCCGATCATGACGGTCCGGGCATCGTGCGGCGCCCGCCAGGAATGGTCGGTGCGCCCCGGTACGCTGTATCGCCAGCTTCCCGACGCGTCGGTCGACCTGCCAACGGACGGCCCACGCCACCCGCGTCCGATCACGCCAAGCGTCCGATCACACCGAGCACCGGATCGCACCGAGCACCGGATCACACCCAGCACCCGGATCAATGGAGGACCCCGCGCCGCCCAGCACCCGGATCAGCCGAGCCGGGCGCGGGCCGGGTCACCCGCCGACGGAGATCACATGCTGACCAGGCTGTTGCGGAACCACCTACCCCCCTACTCGCGGCCGATCGCGCTGCTGGTCGTGCTGCAGCTGACCGCGACCCTGGCCATGCTCTACCTGCCGACCCTGAATGCCGACATCATCGACAACGGTGTGGTGCCGGGCGACACGGGTTACATAGTCCGGCTCGGCGGGATCATGCTCGGGGTGACCTTCCTGCAGGCCGTCTGCTCGGCCGCGGCGGTGTTCTTCGGTGCGCGCACCGCGATGGGGGTCGGCCGCGACATCCGGGCCGCGGTGTTCGACCAGGTCCAGTCGTTCTCGGCCCGCGAGGTCGGCCGCTTCGGCGCGCCGTCCCTGATCACCCGGGCGACGAACGACGTCCAGCAGATCCAGATGCTGGTGCTGATGGCGTTCACCATGATGATCTCCGCGCCGATCATGTGCCTGGGCGGGATCGCGCTGGCGGTGCACCAGGACGCCGGCCTCTCGCTGCTGCTCGTCGCGATCGTGCCGTTCCTCGCGGCGATGATCACCCTGCTGGTCCGGCGGATGCAGCCGCTGGGCCGGAAGATGCAGGAGCGTCTCGACGAGGTCAACCGCATCCTGCGCGAGCAGATCACCGGCCTGCGGGTGATCCGCGCCTTCGTCCGGGACGACCACGAGAAGCGCCGTTTCGGCACCGCCAACGCCGACCTCACGGACGTCTCCCTGCGCTTCGGTCGGATCATGGCGCTGCTGTTCCCGCTGGTGATGGCGGCGGTGAACGTCTCGAGCATCGCCGTGATCTGGTTCGGCGCGCACCGGATCGACGACGGTGCGATGGAGATCGGGGCGCTGACGGCCTTCCTCAGCTACCTGATGCAGATCCTGATGTCGGTCATGATGGCCACCTTCATGTTCTCGATGATTCCGCGGGCCGAGGTGTGCGCGGAGCGCATCCAGGAGGTGCTGGGGACGGAGTCGACGCTGCGCCCGCCCGCCGACCCGGTGCGCACGCTGCCGCGCCACGGCGAGCTGGAGCTGCGCGACGTCATGTTCAGCTACCCGGGCGCCGAGGCGGCGGTGCTGCGCGGGGTCAGCGTGCGCGCTCGCCCCGGGCGGACCACCGCGATCATCGGGAGCACCGGCAGCGGCAAGTCCACGCTGCTCGGCCTGGTCCCGAGGCTGTCCGACGTCTCCGAGGGCGCCGTCCTGATCGACGGGGTGGACGTCCGCGACATCGACCCGAAGCTGATGGCCGAGACCGTCGCCCTCGTCCCGCAGAAGCCGTACCTGTTCACCGGGACGATCGCGTCCAACCTGCGCTACGGGGATCCCGAGGCCACCGACACCGAGCTGTGGCGCGCCCTGGACATCGCCCAGGCCAGGGACTTCGTCGAGGCGATGCCCGACGGGCTGGACACCCCGATCGCCCAGGGCGGGACGAACGTCTCCGGCGGGCAGCGCCAGCGGCTCGCGATCGCCCGGGCGCTGGTCCGGCGTCCGGACATCTACCTGTTCGACGACTCGTTCTCGGCGCTCGACTACGCGACCGACGCCGCCCTGCGCGCGGCGCTCGCGCGCGAGACAGCCGGCGCCACGATGGTGATCGTCGCCCAGCGGGTGGCGACCATCCGCGACGCCGACCAGATCATCGTGCTGGACGACGGCCAGGTCGTGGGCACGGGGACCCATCGCGAGCTGCTGGCGGGCAACGACACCTACCGGGAGATCGTCTTCTCGCAGCTCACCGAGGAGGAGGCGGCATGACCCGCCCACCCGCGGGCGGGGCCCGCCCCATGGCAGGCCCCGGTCGGTTCTTCGCCGCCGGGGGCGAGAAGCCCGAGGATTTCGCGGCCTCGACCCGGCGGGTGCTCCGCCTGCTGGGCCGGCAGCGCGCGCTGCTGATCCCCGCGGTCGGGCTGGCCGTGGTCGGCATCGGCCTCACCGTCACCGGGCCGCGGCTGCTCGGGCACGCCACCGACCTGGTGTTCGCCGGCCTGCTCAGCTCCCGGCTGCCCGCCGGGACGACCAAGGCCGAGGCCGTCGCGCGGCTGCGTGCCGAGGGCCACGGCACCCAGGCCGACCTGCTGTCCTCCGTCGACTTCACCCCCGGCGAGGGGATGGACTTCGGCGCGATCGGCCGGGTGCTGCTGGTGGTGCTGATCGTCTACCTCATCGCGGGTCTCTGCGCGGTGCTGCAGGCCCGGCTGGCGAACAAGGCCCTGCAACGGATGCTGAGCGACCTGCGGGCCGATGTGCAGGAGAAGATCACCCGCCTGCCGCTGCGGTACTTCGACCGCCGCCAGCGCGGCGAGGTGCTCAGCCGGGTCACCAACGACATCGACAACCTCGGGCAGAACCTGCAGCAGAGCCTGTCCCAGATGATCGCCTCGGTGCTGACCATCATCGGCGTGCTGGCCATGATGATCTGGATCTCCTGGATCCTCGCGCTGATCGCCGTCGTCACGGTGCCGGTGTCGATCGTGATCACCACCCGGATCGGCAAGTTCGCCCAGCCCCAGTTCGTCAGCCAGTGGAAGACGACCGGCCGGCTCAACGGCCACATCGAGGAGATGTACACCGGGCACGCCCTGGTGCGCGCGTTCGGCCGGCAGGAGGAGTCCGCCGAGATCTTCCGGGAGCACAACGAGCGCCTCTACGAGGCGAGCTGGCGGGCCCAGTCCATCTCCGGTCTCATGCAGCCGGCGATGATGTTCATCGGCAACCTGAACTACGTGCTGGTGGCCGTCGTCGGTGGCCTTCGGGTGGCCTCCGGCGCGCTGTCGATCGGCGACGTCCAGGCGTTCATCCAGTACTCGCGACAGTTCAGCCAGCCGCTGACGCAGCTCGCCAGCATGGGGAACATGGTGCAGTCCGGGATCGCGTCGGCGGAGCGGGTGTTCGACCTGCTGGACGCGCCCGAGCAGGAGCCCGACCCGCTGGCGCCGGCCCGCCCGGAGCAGGACCACGGCCGGGTCGCCTTCGAGCACGTCGCGTTCCGCTACGAGCCGGACAAGCCCCTCATCGACGACCTGTCGCTGGTCGCCGAGCCGGGGCACACCGTGGCGATCGTCGGGCCCACCGGCGCCGGAAAGACCACACTGATCAACCTGTTGATGCGCTTCTACGAGGTCACCGAGGGCCGGATCACCCTGGACGGCGTCGACATCGCCGAGATGTCGCGGGCGGACCTTCGGCGATCCATCGGGATGGTGCTGCAGGACACCTGGCTGTTCGGCGGCACCATCGCGGAGAACATCGCCTACGGCGCCGAGGGCGCCACCCGCGAACAGGTCGTCGAGGCGGCCCGCGCCGCGCACGTCGACCGGTTCGTGCGCACGCTCCCCGACGGCTACGACACCGTGCTCGAAGACGAGGGCGTCGGGGTCAGCGGCGGCGAGAAGCAGCTCATCACCATCGCGCGCGCGTTCCTCGCCGAGCCGCTGATCCTCGTCCTGGACGAGGCGACGAGCTCGGTGGACACCCGCACCGAGGTGCTGATCCAGCGGGCGATGTCCCGGCTGCGCGCCGGCCGCACGGCCTTCGTGATCGCCCACCGGCTGTCCACCATCCGGGACGCCGACACGATCCTCGTCATGGAGGACGGCGCGATCGTCGAGCAGGGCAACCACGACGCCCTGCTGGAGGCGGACGGCGCCTACGCGCGGCTGTACAAGGCCCAGTTCGCCCAGGCCGTCGTCGAGACCGGCTGAGCGCACGGGTCTGCGCGGGCACTGGTCTCCGGGGGCACCGGCCGTCCGGGCGGTGGAGGGC
>NZ_UBIZ01000370.1:0-2047 GCF_900465275.1 Parafrankia sp. Ea1.12
GGCACGGACACCGGAGCGGCGCCGGCAGCCCAGGTGCCGCGGCTGGCTCCCGAGCACGCGCAGGCCCTCGACCGGCTGCTGTACGCCTATCTGGCGGTGCTGCGCGGCGCGGTCGACGAGTTCGCGCCGGGCACCGCGCGCACCATCGAGCCCGCCGCCCACACCCCCGCCGCGGGTGGCTCCGGTGGACCGGGCCACGCCGTCGACCCGGACGTGGTCGCGGCACTCACCGCCCAGCCGCTGCTGTGGTTCGGCGGCGAGCGGGTCAACCTGCTGGCCCTCGTCGACCAGGCGCACCGGCACGGCCTCGACGAGCCGACCTGGCTGCTCGCGATCGAGGCCGCCGAGTTCTGCGCCTTCGGCGCGCACTGGTCGGACTGGGAGCGGATCCACACCCTCGCGCTCGCGGCGGCGCGGCGGCGCGGCAACCGGCTGGCCGAGGCGGTCCTGCTGTGCGGCCTGGGCGAACGCGACATCACCCTCGCCTTCGAGCACGCCTTCTGGCGGCTGGACGCGCCCGGTGCCGACAACGACGGGGAGCCGGCGGCCGTCCTCGGTGCCCGCGCCGCCGACCACCTCGACCTCGCGACCGAGCGCCTGGAACGTGCCCGTTCGATCTTCGTCGAGTACGACGACGCGCTCGGCGAGGCCCGCACCCTGCACGGGCTGGCCGACGCCGCGCGCGGGCGCGGGGACGCCGAGGGCGCGGTGGAGCACTTCGAGCAGTGCCTGGCGCTGACCCGCCGCGGCGGCGCGCGGCGCGCGGAGGCCGAGGCGCTGATCTGCCTGGCGATGGCGCACGGCGACCGCGACGAGCTGGGCGAGGGCATCACCTGCCTGTCGATCAGCCTGTCGATCGCGCGCGAGCTGACCAGCCGGTCGCTGGAAGCCCTCGCGCTGCGCCGGCTCGGCGACCTGCACCGGCACCGGCCGGAACGCGCCCTGGCCCACTACAACGAGAGCCTGCCGCTGCTGAGCGCGCTGCCCGACATCCTGTGGGAGCCGCGGATCCTGGTCCGGCGGGGCGACATCCTGGCGCGCCTCGACGATCATCTCGCCGCGCGCCGGTCCTGGCAGCAGGCGGTCACCCTGCTGCGCCAGCACGGTTCCACCGAGCTCGCCGCGGCCGAGTCGCGGCTGACCCGCCCGGCGAGCACCGCGCCGACCCAGTTCGCCAGCGGCCGGCTGCTCGGCGACTTCGACCCGGCCTACTTCATCGGACGGGTCGCCACGAGCCGGCGCAGCGTCCGCCTGCTCAACACGTGGACGGACCTGCTGGCCCCGGCGCACGTCGAGGCCTTCGCCGAGGCTCTGCTCACCGCGGTCGACGCTGGGGCGATGGTGCAGATCCTGCTCCTGGACCCCGACTCCCCGCCCGCGGCCGGCCGGGCCGAGGACCTGCTGCACAGCATCGACGTCCCGAATGTGATCAGGGCGAACCTGCGCGTGCTCGACACCGTGCGGGCGCGGCTGGTCCCCGCGCTGCGACCCCGGCTCTCCGTGCGGATCTATGGCGACCAGCCACTGACGACCTACCACCGGTGGGACAGCGGGGCCCTGATCTCGACCTTCCCGTTCGGGCACTCGTCGGCAGCCACGACCCAGCACGAGGCGGCGATCTCCTCGACCCTCGTCCAGTTCGTCGAGCAGCACTTCGAGAAGATCTGGCATCCCGACCGCAGTGTCAGCCTCGACGACTATCTCCGGGTCCCGCTGCGCATCCTGCGCACCCACGGCCCCGACCGGGACGCCCGCACGATTCAGGCGAGGTACGCGCGGCTGGGCGACACGGTCTACCTGGCCGACGAGGAGCTGACCCGGCTCGTCCACGACGGCGGCGCCGACGGCCTCGTCACCGAGATCGGCGGCACCGGCCGCCACCCGCTCACCGAGCTGCACCGGTGCCGGGTCGTGCCGGCCTGGGAGGGGCGTGACCGCGCCGCGGACGCCTTCGCGAAGAAGTACGGACCGCAGACCACGGCCCCCGCGCCGGACGGCCCGCCGCTGCGGCTCGCGCCGATGCGCCCCCCGCCGCCCGCGCCCACTC
>NZ_UBIZ01000399.1:0-51242 GCF_900465275.1 Parafrankia sp. Ea1.12
CGTAGCCCTCCCCGCCCCGCCCCGTCCGCTCACGGTGGAGCCCACCCCGGTCGCGGGCCTGCGCATCCTGCACGACGACGACGACATCGTGGTCGTCGACAAGCCGGTCGGCGTGGCGGCCCATCCGGCCCCGGGGTTCACCGGCCCGACGGTCATCGGCGCGCTCGCCGCCGCCGGCTACCGGGTCTCCACCTCGGGCTCGGCCGAGCGCCAGGGCGTGGTGCACCGCCTGGACGTCGGCACGACCGGGGCGATGGCTGTCGCGAAGAGTGAACGCGCCTACACCCTTCTCAAGCGGGCCTTCCGGGAACGCGAGGTGGAGAAGGAGTACCGGGCGGTCGTCCAGGGGCACCCGGACCCGCTGCGCGGGACGGTCGACGCCCCCATCGACCGTCATCCCCGCCGGCCCGGCCTGTTCGCCGTCGTCGCGGACGGCAAGCCCAGCGTGACCCACTACGACACCGAGGAGGCGTTCCGCGCCGCCTCGCTGCTGTCGGTGCGGCTGGAGACGGGCCGCACCCACCAGATCCGGGTGCACATGGCGGCGCTGCGGCATCCCTGCGTGGGCGACCTCTCCTACGGGGCGGATCCGACGCTGGCCCAGCGCCTCGGGCTGACCAGGCAGTGGCTGCACGCCGCCCGGCTCGCCTTCGCCCACCCGGCGGACGGCACCTGGGTCGAGTTCATCAGCCCCGATCCCGACGACCTGGCCGAGGCGGTGAAGCGGCTGCGCGACCAGACGTGAGGACGCCGGTGCCGGCGGACCCCGGCCCGCCTTCCGCACAGTCCTCGAGCGAAGGCCCCGAGGCGGTCCGCGCGCCCGAGAAACCCACGCCCGAGAAACCCACGCCCGTTGAACCCGCGGACGACGCCGCGGCGGTGACCGCCTCCGGTCTGCCGCCGGCCAGCGGCCCCTCTGCCGGCGCCCCGCCTTCCGGCGCCCCGCCCGCCGCCGACGGTCCCTCGGGGGGCACTCTCTCGGTCGACGGTCCCTCGAGAGAGGACCCCCTGCGAGAGGGCATCCTGGACGAGGACCCCCTGGGCGGCTCTCCTCCGGACGACGGTGCTGCCGCTGATCCCTCAGCCGCCGATCCCGCCGATCCCACAGCATCCACCGGGTCCACAGAATCCGCCGGGCCCGCGCCGTCCGCGGGGCCCGCTGAGCCCGCGGGTGACGTGCCCGGCGACGGCTCCCCGCCGGGCGGGTTGGGACGCTCCGTGATCCGACTGCTCGACCGGGTCGACGACGCCGCCCTGCCGCCGGTCGGCCGGGTGCTGGAGTCGGTCGCCGGCCGTCTCGCCGGCGCACGCGACCGCCCTCGGGCGCGCCTGCGCCGCGCGTGGGCGGCACGCGGGGGCCCGTACGTCGACGGCGACGGCCCCCCGCCACCGGGCCGGGCCAGCGTCATCACCGGGCGCGCCCTCGAGGCCATCGGCCGGCTGCTCGTGCTCGGGCTGGTCGTGCTGATCGTCGTCGGTGCCGTGACCACGATGCTGCGCGGCGCCGATCCCTCTGGCAGCCATGCACCCGGCCCCGGCCCCGGCCCCGGCCCCGGCAACGCTCCGGCCGGGCCCGTCGAGCCCACGGTCACCGTCGGCCCGGCCGTGGGTGAGTCGCCCGCCACGTACGCCGCCGAGGCCGCGGCGAAGCTGGACGGCCTGACCCGGGCGGCCCCGGACGCCGACCTCTACGCCGTCGTCAGCCTGGCCGGCTACCGCACGCCGGACGAGATGCTGCAGATCTTCACCGCCTACCGCACGCTCGAGGTGTTCTTCGGCGTCCCGCCGGACGGGGCGGTGATGGCCGCCACCGTCCGCGACCCGGTCGCGGACCTCACCGCCGCCTTCGACAGCGAGGCCGACGCCGCCGACACCCGCGCGCACAGCGCCACGGACCCCGCCGAGGCCGAGCACGCGCGGCAGGAGGCCACGGCGCTGCGCGCGCGGTGCGGCTGCCTGTTCGGCGCGGTCGTGCGGGCGCCGGCGGCCCGGCTGGTCGACCTCGGACACATCGAGGGGGTGCGGGTCGTCGACCCGGCCCCGCCCGGCATCTCCCCGGAGACCGTGCGCTTCCTCCCGCTGCAGCCCGACCCGCGCTGAGCGGGCGCCCGCGGTCCCGGGTGCCGTGGGCCACGGGTGCTCCCACCCCCCGAGGTGCCCACCCGGCACGTTGGGGGCGGGCACGGCCGGGCGGCGGGGCCCCCGCCACGCCGCGCGTGGGGAGCCGCCGACCGCCGCGATCGGCCCGGCACGGCGGCCGTCAGGAGGGTCGTCTTCCACCGCCCCACCGGGACAGGGCAGGATTGCACCAGGTCCATGGGACGTCCACCGGTACGGCCGGGCGGCGGGGACCTGACCGGCGGCCGTGCGACGGACGGCCCGCCTGATGACGAAGGGGGCACTCGGGTGAGGTTGGCCAGGGGCACCCGGGAGGTCTTCGACGCGGAAAGCCTGCTCGAGGAGTACCTGGGACCACGCAAACGGGGACTGCGGTACGCGTACCCCTACTACGACGGGCTCGTCACCAACGGCGACCCGGACCTGCTGTGCACGGGTGACCTGCTGTCGCCCTGTCTGCTCGGTGTGAACGTGGACCTCGACCGGATGCACACGCTGACCGCGCTGACCCCGCTGCTGCAGCGGGCGCTGGACCGGCTCCCCCCGGGGATCGAGTTGATCGAGGCGGACGAGGTGACCCTCGACCTGGTCGCGGCCCTCTACGACCCGCTGGACGACCCCGACGTCGCGGACCGGGACGTCAAGGGCTCGCTGATCGCCAAGGTGCTGCACCGCAAGCGCCCGGCGCTGGTGCCCCTGTTCGACTCGAAGGTGCGGATCTTCTACCAGCACGAGGACTGTGTCCCCCCGTCGCCGCGCGACGGCCGGTCGTGGCGGGAGTACATGCAGCTGCTCGTCCGCGCCATGCAGTACGACCTGCGGGAGAACGCCGACGAGTTCCGCCGGCTCACCGGTCTCGTGCCGCCGGGCGGCCCGGCGGTGACCCCGTTGCGCATCCTCGACATCGTCGTCTGGATGAGCAGCGCGGTCTGATCCCGTCCGGTCCGATGGCATGGCACGAGGCGGTGGGACGGGTGCTCTGGGTGTGTGACACCGCTGTCACGCGGGTGGTAGGTGTCGCCGGTGTGACGTCGGCGGCATCGGCCCGCGGCCTCCGCTCGGCGTGTCGGCTGCGAGAATGGCAGCCGTGCTGAGCTACGCCGTGCGTGGCCTCACCCGGCGGCACGGCGCCGGGGAGTGCGCCGTCCTCGCGAACGACCGGATCGACCTCGACGTCCGTCCGGCCGAGGTCTTCGGCGTGCTCGGTCCGAACGGCGCCGGCAAGACCACCCTCGTCCGCCAGCTCATGGGCCTGCTCCGCCCCGACACCGGCTCGATCACGATGTTCGGGCACGACGTCGTCAGCCGTCCCGGAACCGCCGCCCGGATGGCGGCCTACCTGGGCCAGGACGATCTCGCGCTGGCCGAGCTGCCGGTGGGCGTCGCGGTGGAGACGACCGCGCGGCTGCGTGGCCTGTCCCGGGCGGGTGCCCGCCGGGAGCGCGACGAGGTGATCGAGGAGCTCGCCCTGGGCGAGGTGGTGAACCGCCCGCTCGGCCGCCTCTCGGGCGGCCAGCGCCGACTTGCCTGCGTCGCGGCCACCCTGGTCGGCGAGCGCCCGGTGCTCGTGCTCGACGAGCCGACGACCGGCCTCGACCCGGTGGCCCGCCGTTCGGTGTGGACGGCGCTGGAGCGCCGCCGCTCCGCGCGCGGCACCACGGTCGTGCTGATCACACACAACGTGCTGGAGGCCGAGACCGTGCTGGACCGGGTGGCCGTGCTCGACGCGGGCCGGGTGATCGCCTGCGACTCGCCGGGCCGGCTCAAGGCGTCGGTCTCCGACGACGTCCGGCTGGACCTGGTCTGGCGGCACGACCCGCCGGTCGACGACCCGACCGTGGCCCGACTCGCCGCCACGGCGCGGGTGACCGGCCGCCGATGGACGACCCGGCTGGCCCATGCCGAGGCCAGGGACGCCCTCGGTCGCCTCACCACGGGGCCGGCGTTCGCCGCCCTGGACGACTTCAGTCTCGCGACTCCGTCGTTGGAGGACGTGTATCTCACTCTCGGCGGAACCTGCCGTGATCTGGAGCGGACATGACCCTGACGACTCCTCACCCCGCCACCCCCGCGGGTCCGGCCGGTCTGCCGCCCGCGACGGGTGTCGGGGTGGCCGCCGTGCCGTCTGAGGACCGCTCACCCGGTCGTGCGGGCGGGAAGACGGGCAGGAGGAAGGCCGGCAGGAAGGGCCGGGCAGCCGCCGGATCCGGCGGGGCCGCGGCCGGGGCCGCCGCCGAGGAGGCGCCCGTGCCGCTGCCCCCGCCGACCGCCTTCCCGGCGGCGGTGTCGGCCGTCTACCGGGGCCAGCTGGCCCGTGCCCGGGTGGCCCGGGTGCCGCTGCTGTTCGTCGCCGCGTTCCAGTCCCTGGGGATCATGATCCTGCTGCGGGGCATCGTCGACGTCGGCGACGACTCCGCGGCGGCCTCCGTCGTGGCCGGCTCGACGGTGCTCGTCGTGGCCTTCGTGGCGCTCAACCTGCTCGCGCAGCGGTTCGGGGCCCTGCGTGCGGCCGGGGCGCTCGACTACTACCTGACGCTGCCCATCCCCGGCGCCGCGGTGGTGCTCGGCACGGCCGCGTCGTACGCGACGTTCGCGGTGCCGGGCACGGTCGTCACCGTGGTGGTCGGCTCGCTCCTTTACGGGCTGCCGATGGGCGGCCTGTGGCTGCTGATCCCGGTGACGGTGCTCGCCGGGGCCAGCCTGGCCGGGATAGGCGCGGCGATCGGCCTGCTGGCGCCGAAGCCGGAGCTGGCCACGGTCGCCGGGCAGCTCGGCATGAGCGTGGTGCTCTTCCTCGGTGTGATCCCCGCCGACCGGCTGCCCGGCATCGGCCGGCTGGCCCGTGATCTGCTGCCCAGCAGCTACGCGGTGGACGCGCTCGCCGAGGGCTTCGCCCCGGCGGTGGACTGGGCGCATGTGACGGTCGATCTCGCGGTCTGCGCGGCGGTCGCGGCGGTGACGCTCGTCGTCGCCGTGCGGTCGCTGCGGCACGCCGGCCGGTCCTGAGCGGGCATCCGGGCATCGCGGCCGCTTCGGTGGCGCGGCGCGGCCGTGGAGAAGGCGGGTACGGTCGACCCCCGGGCTCGGTGCCGACGGCGGTCGACTCACCCCCCGGGGATCCGGGTCGGTGGACCGGTACGGCAGGCGAGGAGACGGACGGGTCGTGGCAGAGTGGCCGGGCGACAGCCGGGGCGCGCGGGCGTGCTCCCGTCCCGAGGCGGAGCCCGAGACCGGCGGCATCGCCGAACCCCGCGGTATGACCGAAGCCGGGGAGCCGGCCGCGTATCCGGTGGTGGAGCCGGCCGCGTACCCGGCGGTGGAGCCGCCCGCGGAGCCGGCGGTGGCGGAGCCGATCACCGGCCGGGTGGGGCTGCTCGCCGGGCTCGTGTGCGCACTCGCGATGCTGCTGGTCGGCCCGCTGCTGGGCCTGCTCTGGTCGGTCAGCGCACCCCGGCTCGACGTCCAGGCGGTGCTCTCCGGCGCGATGTCGGTGTTCGGGGTGCAGAGTACGATCGACGCCTACTTCGCCATGATCTGTGCGGTCGCGGGGCTCGTGGGCGGGCTGGTCGCCTACCTGCGCGCGGCGGACGCGGGCTGGCCGGTGCCGATCGGCCTCGCCGCCGGCGGGATCGGCGGCTCGCTGCTCGCCGGCTGGGTCGGGCACCTGCGCCGCTCGGGCCAGGTGCTGGACGCGCTGCCGCCCAACGCCACCCCGCTGCTGCGCGACCTGGTCGACTTCCAGGTGCGGGCCACCGGGCTCTACCTCGTCCTGCCTGGTGTCGCGCTGCTCGTGCTGTCGGTGGCGCTGTGGGCGGGCGGCACCGCGCCCGGATGGCCCCGGCGGCGGCGCTGACCGTGCGCCTTCAGTGACCGTGCGCCTTCAGCGAGCGTGCGTGGTCAGTTGGAGCTCGGCTTGATGCGACTCAGCTCGTTCGAGCCCACGGTGGTGATCCGTTCCAGCAGGCCCAGCTCGCGGCGCAGCAGCGCCCGCTCGGCCCGGAGCCTGGTCGCGGCGTCGGGCGCGGCCAGCAGCCCCTGCCGCTCGGTGATGTCGGTAACCACGGCGGCAGCCACCAGGTAGGACAGCGCGGTCGGGTCCGTCGGCAGGTCGGGCAGCTTGATCTCGACGGTGCCGCTCGCGGCGAGCCGCTCGGTGTACTCGCGCAGCAGCCGGGCCACCACCGCGGTGTTGGTGGTCGCGTCGGCCTCGTCACCGACCGGGTCCGTCATGAAGTCGACGTCCCCGACGAGGTAGGGGCGGTCACCCTCGTCGACGGAGCGCACGCGGAAGCGCGGGCCGCCGACGGTCACGATGGAGAAGCGCCCGTCCGGGTGCGCCTCGACGCGGCGCAGCAGCGCCGCGCAGCCGACCTCGTGGATCATGGGGACGGCCGGGCCGACCTCCCGGCCTCGGCGGATGGCGACGACCCCGAACTGGCGGGTCTCGGTGTCGGGGATCTCGAGCAGCTCGCGGATCAGTACGCGGTAGCGTTCCTCGAAGATCTCCAGCGGCATCAGCAGACCTGGAAGTAGGACGGTGCCGAGTGGAAACAGTGGCAGGCGCTCACCCATCCGTCTCCCTCACCCCCTTCGCCGGAGCGTCACCGACCCGTTGCGCGGGCCCGTATGCTCCCAGCCTGTCCTGTACCGGCCGCCGCGTCCATCCGCGTTGGTGGTGGCGGCTGTCATGACGGGGGTGGTGGCGATCACGGCGGGGGAGCGGTTGCGCGGGCGCGAGCCCGCAGGACGGAGGACGCGGGTGCCTGATCAGAACCGCGACGGTACGTGGGGGACCGAGCGCGAGCTGCTCCTCGTGCTGGGGCCCGATCCCGAGGCGGCCCGGGCCGTGCTCGACCTGGTCGCCGGCTGGGGTCAGGTGACGTCCCGGCTGCCACCGCGGCTCGCGCTCGTCGTGCTGCCCGCGGACCGGATCGGTGCGACCGGTGAGCTCGCCGGGGTCGTCGCCGTGCTCGAGGCGGACGTCCCGCCGGCGCTGCGCGAGACGCTCGCCCCCGAGGAGGGGCTGTTCGTCGACGGCTGGCTCGCCCGCGGCCGGAGCAAGCCGACCCGCCCGGGGGAGGGCCGGCGGTGGGACGATCCCGCCGCCCCGGGCGAGCCGCCCCGCTGACCGGAGTCGGACGGCCCGCCCCGCCGGTGGGTCAGAAGACGCGGCGCGGCGCCGACCACACGGCCGCGGCGCCCGAGCGGTACAGCAGGTACAGCCGGTTCGCGACCCGGGCCAGCACCTCGAGGTTCCCGTCGTAGTTGCTCTGGATCATCGAGACGGCGTCCACATGCCCGAGTTCCGCCGCGAACGGGCGGGGGCCGCTCCACACCGGGTCGGCGCGGTTGTTGTCGCGGAAGAAGTGGATCAGCCCGGTTCCGGCGGACGGCACCACGACCTCGAAGTTGCGCGCCCCCGGGAACACGCTCTGAATCAGCGCGGGGTTGCCGGACACCCCCTCGGCGAAGATCCCGCCGGTGCGCCAGACGGCTGCCTGGTCGCGCGTCAGGTGCACCAGTCGGGTGCCGACCAGGGCGACGGCCTCCAGCATCCCGGCCCCGCCGCCCAGCGTCCCGTGGATCAGGCTGACCGCGTCGACCCGTCCCAGGTCGGCCGCGAACAGCTTCGGCGCGCTCCACGGGTAGCCGTAGACGTCGTGGTTGCGCCACATGTGCATGATGCCGACATCGGCGGCCGGGGCCAGCAGCTCGAAGTTGCCCCTGCCGCCCAGCCGGCTCTGCACCAGCGACGGGACGCCGCCGACGCCCTGGGCGAGCTGGACGGGCGCGCGCCACTGGAACGCCCCGGTGCTGTCCCGCCACAGGAAGAACAGCCGCGAGCCCACGCGGACGGCCACCTCCAGCGGGCCCGGGTTCGCCAGGGTGCTCTGCACCATCGTCACCGCGTCGACGCGGCCGAGGGCCTGCGCGGTCTGCCATGGGTCCCGCCACGGTGCGCCGGCGGCGTCGTTGTCCCGCCAGACGTGGGTGAGGCCGGCGTAGGCCGACGGCGCGACGACGTCGAAGTTGCCCCGCACGCCCAGGCCCTTCGCCTGGAGGAGCACCGGGTTGCCGCTCACGCCGTGGCCCCAGCCGAGGTGCGCGGGCGTGTACCGGCACAGGGCGAACGTGTTGGCGCGCATCAGGCAGTCGACCGGCGCCGGCGCGCAGGAGTCGCAGTTGCCGTTGGGCACCCCGTACCGACCCCAGCTCCCGCCGCAGTCGCAGCCGGCGCCGCCGTACTCGTCCGGCGCCCCGAAGATGTGGCCGGTCTCGTGCGCGAACACGCGGTCGATGTTGTCCGGGCCCCAGCCGTCGGCGTCGGCGGCGAGCACCATCCGCGGGCCGCCGATCGACGCGTAGGCGAAGTGTCCGAGCGGGTACTTCGTGACGAACGCGCAGTAGGCCCACCGGGTGCGCAGCCGGGCGCGCAGCGCCTCGACGTAGTCGTAGACACCGTCGAAGTTCGCCGCGTAGCCGAGCCGGCTCATCGTGGGGTCGCGCCAGAGGGCCTCGAGGTCGTTCGCGGACGGGTTGGCGGGGGTGGGCAGCCGGACGATCTGGATGTCGTAGCTGAACGTCAGCTCGGCCGCCGGGTTCTGCGTCGCGTACCAGGACAGGCCGTTCTGCACCTCGGCCACGATCTTCGTGCGTTCCGCGGCGGAGAGCTGCAGGGCCGGCGTCGGCCCCTCGACGAGGATGAGCCCGACCGCGACGGAGCCCTCCAGGTAACTGCTGAGCGCTCCGGCGGACGGCGCTCCGGCCGTGCCCGTCCCGGCCGCGCCCGAGGGCGACCCGGTCGCCTCCGGTCCCGAGGCGTCCGATCCGAGCCCGTTGAGCAGCGAGCGCACGGTGGGTGCGAGCGGGGTGGCGCCTGGGCCCGCCGAGCCGCGCGGCGGGGCGATGTCGGTGCACGGCCGGTTCATGTCCCAGGGCGCGGCGTCGCGCGGCCGCGAGCGCTTGCGCCGGCGGTAGTCGTCCCCCGCGCGCAGGCGGAACGCCTCGACCCCGAGCGCCTCGGTTCGGTCCAGCCCGCCGGGCAGGCTCAGCGTCGACACGACGGTCCCGTCCACCGGGGTGGTGCCGGCGGAGACCCCGCGAGCGGTGGCCACGGCCGCGGTCGCCAGCGGCCGGCCCACCACCCGGACGCGGCCGTAGCGGTGGATGGCGCGCTCGCGGTGGCGGGGGTCCTCGGTCACGTCCTGGGCACCGGGGTCACCCGGGCCGCTCGGGCCGGAGATCTCGGACGGGCCGGCGTCACCGGTTCCGCCGGAGCCACCGACGTCGCCGGCGGAACCATCCGGGAGCTCACCCTCGGCGCCACCGGCGGCGTTTCGCGACAGACCGATCAGGCCGCGCCGCGCGTCGGCCTCGGGGCCGGGGTCATCCAGCGTGATGAGGATCCGCTCGTCGGCCGGCACGTCCCCCGCCATAGCTAATCGGGTGTCCTTTCGTAGAGAATGCTCTGCGGAGTTGTATCGCGTTGCGTCGACGTTGTTGTCGGATTCCTGGTGATGGCAGTGACTACCCGCGGCGCGAGCACGCGCGCTCGCGCCGTTGTCAGCTCTGTGTGCCGCCGAAGGCAACCGGATGTGTGCCGCCGGGGGCCGTCGGGTGTCCCGCCGAGGACGCCCGCGTGCCGCCGAGGGCGTCTGGGCGCGGGGCGCTCTACTGGGGCAGTCGCTGCCCGGGGTTGAACGCCGGCGGCGCCGGCGCCGCCGGGGGGCCCTGCTGCCAGGATGTGCCGACGGCGAGCCGCTCCGGCGCCGCCATGGCGTCGGCGACCTTGCCCATCAGCGCCTCCACCAGCCGTACGGCCTGCGGGGTCGCCAGGTTCAGGACGATCTCCGAATCCCCGGCGATCTGGAACCGTACCGACACGTCAGCCATTACTCGAGCTCCTTCTCCACGGCGTGGTAACCCCGTGCGGACGTCCTACGCCAGGGGTGACGTTACGGGTCATGCCGGGATGAAGTGACGGCACCCGGTCCGGAACCAGCGCGATGGCCACCGGTCGACCCGGCCGGCTGACCGTCTGCTGACCATCCGAGTAGGGTCGCGGGGATGACCTCCGTTGGTGCGACGGTCCGTGACTGCGTCTCCGTTCTCGAAGCATGCTTCCCGCCGGCCTGGGCGGAGTCGTGGGACGCGGTGGGCCTCTCGGTCGGTGACCTGGACGCCCCCGTGACCGACGTCCTGTTCGCGGTCGATCCGACGCCCGCCGTCGCCGCCGAGGCGGCGAGTGGCTCCCAGCTGCTGGTCACGCACCATCCCCTGTTCCTGCGCGGCGCGCACACGGTCGCCGAGACGACCGTCGGCGGGCGCGTGGTGGCGACCCTGGTCCGGGCCGGTGTCGCGCTGTTCACCGCGCACACCAACGCCGACGTGGCCGACCCGGGCGTCAGCGACGCGCTCGCCGCCGCGCTCGGCCTGCGCGAGGTCCACCCGCTGGCAACGGGATCGACCGGCGCGGGGGCCCGCGCCGACGCGCGGGCCCGCGGGCGGACCGACGCCGGCACCGAGTGCCGCGGCCTGGGCCGGGTCGGCGTCCTGCCGGCCCCCGAACCGCTCGGCGCCTTCTGCGAGCGGGTGGCGCGGGCCCTGCCGGCGACCGCCGGCGGCGTGCGGGCGACCGGTCCGGCGGACCGGCGGGTCCACCGGGTGGCCGTGTGCGGGGGAGCGGGCGGCGAGCTCGTCGGCGCCGCCGCGGCGGCCGGGGCGGACGTCCTGGTGACCGCGGACGGCCGGCACCATCACACCCTCGACGCGGTCGGCGCCCACCCGCTCGACGTCGTCGACGTGGCGCACTGGGCCAGCGAGTGGCCCTGGCTCGCCGGCGCCGCCGACCGGCTGCGCGCCGGCCTCGCGGCCCGGGGACGTACGGTGAGTACCTCGGTGTCCACACTCGTCACCGATCCCTGGCAGCTGCATGTGAGCGCCGCGCCCACGTGGCGCGAGCCCGCCACCGGCCTGCCAGTCCCATCCCATGCGCCCGGCGCACGCCGGGAAGAAAGGCTCTAGGCGAGGAGTCCATGAAGGCCGATCCCGCAACCCAGCTTCGCCTCCTCGACCTCCAGGCGCTGGACACCGCGCTCGACCGGCTCGCCGTGCGCCGCCGCGGCCTGCCTGAGCTCGCCACCATCGCCGAGCGTTCCGAGGCCCTCGACCGGCTCGACTCGGACATCGTCCGGGTACGGACGGAAATCGCCGACATCGGCCGTGCCCAGCAGAAGCTCGAGAACGAGATCGAGCTCGTCCGCGGTCGCGCCGACCGCGACCGCGCCCGGCTCGAGTCCGGTCAGGTCGCCAACCCGCGCGAGCTGGAGAACCTGCAGGCCGAGCTCGCCTCGCTGGCCCGCCGGCAGGGCGTCCTCGAGGACGAGGCCCTCGAGCGCATGGAGGCCGTCGACGCGCTGGAGAGCCGGCTGGCCGGCCTGGTCGCCGAGCAGGAGCGGGTCGCCGCCGAGCGCCGGGCCGCCGAGGAGCGACGTGACGAGCAGTTCGGCGAGATCGACACCGAGGCGGCGAAGCGCCGCGCCGAGCGCGACGCCCTCGCGCCGGCCCTGCCCGAGCCGCTGGTCGTCCTGTACGAGCGGGTTCGCAGCTCCTCCGCCGGGGTGGGCGCCGCCGTGCTGGTCCGCCGCCGTTGCCAGGGATGCCACCTGGAGCTCTCCGGCGGGGACCTGCGCGCCGTGGCCGCCGCCCCGGCCGACGAGGTCGTGCGGTGCGAGGAGTGTCGACGCATCCTGGTCAGGACGGCCGAGTCCGGGCTGTGACCACCCGCTGACGTCACGCGTCCGGCCGCCCGCTGTCCACATCGCCGAGCGGCCGGTAAAGTCTTCTATCCCCCCCGAGGGGTGACTCCCCTCCGAGGGGTGGACGAGCCCCTCGCGGGAGCCGGCCGAGCAGACTCGCGGGAGCCGGACGAGCAGAGGGGAGTGGCGGCATGAGCGCTGGGCGCAGACTGGTCGTCGAGGCCGACGGAGGATCCCGCGGCAATCCCGGGCCCGCCGGGTACGGCGCCCTCGTCCGGGACGCCGGCACCGGCCAGGTGCTGGCCGAGCGGGCCGCCTCGATCGGCACGGCCACCAACAACGTCGCCGAGTACGAGGGCCTGCTCGCCGGCCTGCGGGCCGCCGCGGAGCTCGACCCGGGCGCCGACATCGAGGTCCGGATGGACTCCAAGCTCGTCGTCGAGCAGATGAGCGGCCGTTGGAAGATCAAGCACCCGTCGATGCGCCCGCTGGCGGCCCAGGCCGCCGAGATCGCCGCTGGGCTCGGGCGGGTCCGGTTCGTCTGGGTGCCCCGGGCCCGCAACGGCGACGCCGACCGGCTGGCGAACGAGGCGATGGACGCCGCCGCCGCCGGCCGGTCCTGGGAACCCTCCGTCCCGCAGTCGCCGGACCCGCTGCCGCACCAGGCGCCCACCACGCACCGGCTCTCCGGCTGGATGGCCCCGCCCGCTCCGCCGATCACCATGGTCCTGCTCCGCCACGGCCAGACGCCGCTGTCGGTGGAGAAGCGGTTCAGCGGAACCGTGGAGGCCTCACTCACCGACCTCGGGCTGGAGCAGGCCGCCGCCGCCGCGGACCGGCTGCGCGGCGAGCCGTTCGACGCCGTGATCAGCTCGCCGCTCAAGCGCGCCCGCCAGACCGCGGACGCGCTGGGCCGCGACTACCTGATCGACGAGGACCTGCGGGAGACCGACTTCGGCGCGTGGGAGGGGATGACGTTCGCCGAGGTCCGCGAGCGCTTCCCGGACGAGCTGAACGCCTGGCTCGCCGATCCCTCAGTGCCGCCGCCGGGCGGGGAGAGCCTGCTGAGCACGGTCGCCCGTGTCGCGGCGGCCCGCGACCGGATCATGGCCCGGTATCCCGCCGGGCGCGTCCTCGTGGTCTCGCACGTGACCCCGATCAAGGGGCTCACCCAGCTCGCGCTCGCCGCCGAGCCGACCGTGCTCTACCGGCTGCACCTGGACCTGGTGTCGATCACCACCATCGACTGGTACTCCGACGGACCCGCGGTGCTGCGGGGCTTCAACGACACCCACCACGTCGCCCATCTGGTCATTCCCGGCGAGTAGGGCCGCCGGGCGGTTCCGGTTCGTAGGCGCGTCGGGTCATCTTGGCGAGTCGACCCGCCAGGGTGGTCCCGGTACGCAGCCCGGCTGGCCGCGGCGCGGGTGCTCAGTGCTCGGTGCCGCCGGGTGCGCCACCCGGGGCACCGCTGGGAGCGACCCCGGTGCCGAGCCCGGGCTGCGCCCCCGCCCCGCCGGCGCGGACCGGGGTGCACGGCGCGACCTGGCCTTCGACGACGGCCGAGGAGATCGTGCCCGGGCGGCTCGGGTCCGCCTCGTCGTAGCTGCCGACGATCACCAGTGACTGGCCGGGCTTGAGCGCACCCCGGGTGACCTCGAACGCGGTCGACTCCTCCGGCCCGGCGTCGACGGTCAGGACGGCGGGCTCTTCTCCGGCTTCGGCCGGAGCCCCCGCCTGGGTCTGCCCGCTCGGGTCCTGTCCGTTCCGGTCCCGCGCGCCGGATCCGTTCGGGTAGCCGCCGACCGCTCCCCGCTCGGCGGCGCCGGTCCCGGCCGGATCGGCGCCCTCGGCCACCGTGCCGGGCGCGGAATCCGGGGGTTGGCCGCCGTTCGAGACGCCACCCTCCGCCGGCGGCGTGACGTCACTGCCCGCCGGGGGTGCACCGCCGCCACGCAGCTGCTGGCAGGTCTGGCCGATCGGGACGAAGTCGACGACCGCGTTGATCCCGGCCGCCCGCAGGTCGGCCTCCAGCTGCTTGGCCTGGCGGAACTCGTTGATCTGGACCTTCACCGTCCCGTCCGGCTCCTCGCTCAGCGCGTAGGCGGGGGATGCCGATCCCGGCAGCACCAGCGCGGCGGTCAGCGACACGGCGGCCGCGGCCGCCCCGACCACACCGAGACGCAGCACCCGGCGCCGGCGTCGCGGCGGCGTTCCCGGGCCGTCGACCCGCTCCAGGAGGTCCCGGCGCGACGGACGCGCGCCGTCCGCTCCCATTACCGCGTTCGATTCAGCGTGCGTGGGCGCGTTCGCGGTCCCGGCCGCAGCGGCGAACAGCCGCGTGCGGACCCGGGCCCGGCCTTCCGCCGAAAGCGGCGGCACGTCTGCGCCGAGCCGCGTCAGCAGGTCGAGGTCGTCGGTCATGATGGCTCACTCTCCAGAAAAGGACGGAAGTCGGAGCGGGTCGGGGCCGACCTGGCGGCCAGCGGATCGGCGGCCAGCGTGGCGCGCAGCCGGTTGCGGGCCCGGTGGATGCGCGACCGGACGGTGCCGACGGGCACGGCGAGGGCGGTCGCGATCTCCTCGTACCGCAGGTCTCCCCAGGCCAGGAGCAGCAGCGCGTCCCGCTCGCCGTCGGGGAGCTCGGCGAGCGCGCGGACCAGGGACTGGACGGTGGCGTTCGCGTCGACGCGGTCCGCGACCCGGTCCGCCGCCGCGGGCTCTGGCCGGTCGGGCAGTGCCCGCTCCAACACCCGCCAGCGCCGGGCCTCGGCCCGCCGGTGGCCCTGCAAGATCCTGGTCGCGATGCCCAGCAGCCAGGGCAGCGCGCCGTCCGGCCCGCGCGCCGGGTCGAACCGGGAACGCTGCTCGAAGGCGGCGACGAAGGTGTCGGAGACCAGGTCCTCGGCGAGGTCCGGCCCGGCCCGCCGGGCCAGGTACCGGTGCACCCGGTCACCGTGGCGCTCGAAGAGGTCGGCGAAGACCTCGGGCTCACGCAGGACCGCACGAGCAGGTCGGCGTCGGTCGGGATCACCGTCATGCCTCACCAGCTCGGTCGTCGCTGATGCCGGAATTCGCCGCCGGGTTTCCGGGTGGGTGTCTGTTCACATTACGTATTGGTCCGCCGCGCCGATCCGGTTCCCGCGAACGTCCACGACCGGGACCGAACGGCCTGCCGGGACCGAACGTTCCGGGCCGGGACCAGCAGAGACGGAGCGGTCGGACACGTGTGCGTACGGCCGCGAGGCCGATCTGTGTCCTTGCGTGGTACCTGAGGGTGACGGAATGCCTCCGGGCTCGCAGGATTCGGGACATGCGCCAAGCACGGGGGCCTTGGACCGTCACACCTCGGACAGCACCACCTCGGATGACACCGTCCCGGATCACGCCACTTCGGACACATCAGACGCCCGCCACCGTGCCACTCGGTGGATCCGGCGGAGCCGGTGGAGGAAACAGCGGAGGACGCAATCGATGGACGCCACCTCGCGGCGTCGACTCATCGCGGTCGGCGTCCTGTTCCCGCTGGACCTCCTCGTCCCGCGAGGCGGCGGCATGAGCCCGTCCAGCGATGTGCTCGACCACCTCGACGACAGGGTCGCCCAGCTCACCGCGGGTTACGAGCGGGCCCCGATCGGGGCGACCGCCGTCCACCTGCGCCGTCACCTCCCCGTCGTCCGCTCGCTGCTGCAGCGTGACGTCGTTCCGCAGGCGACGCGGCTGCGGCTGCACCGGGCCGCCGGCCGGCTCGTCGCCCTCTGGGCAGCCACCCGGCACGACCTCGGCGACCTGCCCGGTGCCGTCCTCGCCTTCGAGGAGGCATTCGTGCACGCGGCCGAGGCCCGCGACGAGGAGCTGATGTGCTGGGTGCGGCTGTGGCAGTCGTCGCTGGCGCGCAAGGCCGGCCGGCCGGCGGACGCGGTCGCGCTCGCGGCGTCGGGAGCTGCCCTGGTCGGCCGCGGGAGCCCGGCCGCGGCCCGCGCCGCCGCCATCGAGGCTCGAGCGCACGGCACTCTCGGTGACCGGTGGGCGGTGCACGAGGCGGTCGGCCGGGCCTGGAGCATCGCGGGAACACTGAGCGCCGAACAGCTCGGCCGCCCCGGGTTCTCGATCGACACGCTGCACGTGCTGACGCTGTCGGAGCTGTCGGCGGCCGCGTACGTCGAGCTCGGTATGCCGGGCGCGGCGAGCGTCTACACCGACGCGGCGATCCACCACCTGGACGCCGTAGGCGCCACCGGGCTCCGCTCGATGACCCGGATCGCCGCGGCCACCGCAGCGGCCAAGCGGCGGGACCTCGACCACGCCGTCGAGCTGGTCGACGAGGCGCTGTACATCTCCCGCCACCGCCCGAGCATCGTCATCGGCGGGCGCGCCGAGCGGTTCGTCGGCGAGGCCCGCGGCTACCTCGGATGGCACTCCCTCCTCGACGACCTCGACGAACGTCTCCGGACCTGGCGGCCGCCCCGCCTTACTACCTGACCCTGCGTTCTGTACTCACAGCCTTCCTTTGCGTGTTCCGGCTATGCCTCCTTGCCGGTTGAATTGGATCGATAATTTAGACGGAGTACAATTTCTGAGGAATGGACGGCGTGGCTCGCCGCGCCGTAGAACGTCATCCCCAGTTTGTCTTCCGTGGAGGAAAGCGTGGGTTTAGGTCGCGTCAGGACGCTGTCGGGGCTCACGGCTGTGGTCGTTGCCACCGGGTTGACGAGCTGCTCCCCGGGTTCGAGCGCCGGGAGCCCACGAGCCGCCTGCACCAGCCCCGGGGTGACGTCCGACCAGGTGAAGCTCGGTCTGGTGTACTCCGAGTCGGGCATGGGAAGCACCGCGATCGCCTCGGCCCGGTCCGGAGTGGACGCCAGAATCGGCCTGGTCAATGCTGAGGGCGGGATACACGGCCGCAAGGTTGTCTACGAGTGGCGTGACGATACGAACACGCTCGCCCAGAGCGCCACCGTCACCGAGGAACTTCTCCGGGACGAAGGGGTCTTCGGTCTCGTGACGGTCACCACCGCTCTCGGTAGCTCATTGGAAAGCCTCGCGGCGCAAAAGGTTCCCGTCGTCGGCTTCGGTCTGCAGTCCTGGGCCGAATACCCGAACCTGTTCTCCGACATGTACGAGGCTTCCCCTGAGACCGTCGGCCGCTACGTCCGGGCCAACGGCGGCGGCAGCAGGGTCGGCATCCTGACCACGGGAACTCCGGCGTCCACGGTGGATGCCGTCACGTGGTACAGGACCGCGTTCCAGTCGATCGGGCTGACCTCGACCGATGCCATCTCCTACGCCCGCGGCAGCGACAGCCCTGCCAGGGTGGTTCGGGAGCTGGCCACTGCCGGCGCCGACGCGCTGATCGGTTTCACGACCCCTGAGGACATGGCCGACGTCGTGCAGGCCGCCCGCGCGGCGAACCTGCGACTCGCCACCACCGTCTCGTTCACCGGCTACGACAGCGCGGTGCTACCCGTGCTGGGACAGGAGCTCGCGGGTGTCTCCTTCCCGGTGTACTCCCGTCCTTTCGAGGTCGGCGGCGCCGCCATCGACCGCCACCGCGCGGCGATGACCCGCTACGCACCCGAAACCGTCGAGCCCGACCAGCAGTTCGCCCTGCATGCGTACGTCTACAGCGACATGTTCCTGCGTGGGCTCGACCTGGCCGGCGACTGCCCCACCCGCGAGGGCTTCATCGGCGCGCTGCGGAAGGTCACCGGCTACGACGCGGGCGGCCTGATCGAACCCGTCAACCTGACCACCAACAGCACGCAGCCGCTCAACTGCTATGCCTTCGTCCAGATCAATCCCACCGGGACCGCGTTCCAGGTCACCCGCCCCCGCCTCTGCGCCGACGGCATCGCCGGCTGACCGCCTGGGGTCCGCGTCGGCCGGCCTGAGGACAGGGGCGTCACGATCGCTGGCGCCAGGGGTGGCGTCGGCCCGAACCGCAGGCCGCGGGAGCCAGCCCGACGTCTGCCACCGGCCACGCCGGCGCCGCGGGAGCAGATCCGCTCCTGCGCCGTGGGTCGGGTGACGACCCGCCAGACGATCGGCGCCAGGACCGCGCGCAGTGCGACCAGGTCGCAAGCTGTGATGGGGCGGACGAGTCGGCCTGTACGCCGGGTTCTGTTCCGGGTCGCCTCGCGGCTTGCCGGTGACGGTCATCTATCTAGGACCGCCGTTGCCGACGGCCTCCAGCGGCCTACCCGCAGGCTCGGGCGAGCAGCCCTCAGACGCCTGCGCAGCCCGCGACCGTGACCGGCCGGGGCCTCTTGGCCTTGCTCCGGGTGGGGTTTACCTAGCCGCCCGGGTCACCCCGGGCGCTGGTGCGCTCTTACCGCACCGTTTCACCCTTACCGGCGCCATGGCGGCACCGGCGGTCTGTTCTCTGTGGCACTGTCCCGCGGGTCACCCCGGGTGGGCGTTACCCACCACCCCGCCCTGTGGAGCCCGGACGTTCCTCGGCGGCACCCGGGCTCGCGCCCCGGTACCGACGCGACCGTCCGGCCAACTCGTCCGCGCTGCTCAGCATATGGCACTGGCCGTCCTAGACTTCGGGCACGGGGTGAGGCGGCGGGGGGGAGCGACTCCCGACCGCGCGGGCCCGACAGGTACCGATGGGTAGGGGGCGGGCGATGACGGCACCACAGCAGCCAGGTGGCGGGGGTGAGCAGCCGCGTCCGGTGGCCTCCGGGCCGGCCGCGGGCGTTCCGGTCGGAGGCCCGCCGACCTCCGTCCCGGGCTCGTACCCGCCGGCCGGCGCGGTCCCGCCGGCGCCGCCTGCGTCCGGTGCCGTTCCGCCGGCGGTGCCCGGAGCGGTTCCCGGCGCGCCAGGCACCGGTACCGGGCCCACCGGTCGCGGGGCCGGCCGGGCCGCCCGCCGGGGCGTCGCCTACTCGACCTACGCGATCACCGTGCTGGTGCTGCTGATCGCCATCGCGGTCATCGTGTTCGTGGTGAAGAACGACCAGCGGGTGAGCATCTGGCTGTTCGGGTCGACCCAGGTGATGTCGGTGGCCGCCGCGCTGGCCGCCTCCGCCGCCGCGGGGCTGTTGGTCGGGCTTCTGATCGGCGTGATCCCACAGATCAGGCTGCGCCGGCAGCTGCGCCAGCTCCGCCGGGAGGACCGAGCCGCCTGAGCCGCCCGAGCCGCCCGAGCCGGCTGACCCTTCCGCTCCGCCACCCGGCCCGCCTCACCCGACAGATCGAGCTCGACCGGGTGAACCGGGCCGGGTGCACGGATCAGCCGATCCGCTGGTTCTGCCGGTGTGTTCTGCCGGCCGGTCGCGCCGGTCATCATGATCTGTCCGGGTTTCGTGGACTTCGCCTTCGCCTCGACCGGTGGTTCGTTACCGCCGATGCCCAGGCGAATACGAAGGCGATCAGCCCGGCGAATGCGGCGCACGAACGCTGATCTGATCCCGGCTCTGATCGGCTCTGATCCCGCCTCGGATCTCGGCGGGAAATCCCGCGGGAACGGCCGGTCCCGCACACCGCGTACCGCACGACAGGCGCGCCGCCTTCACGTTCAAACGCGGGTTGTTTCGAACGCGCCGCCGACGGCTTCACGGTGATCGCCGCACCGGAATAGCTCAGTGGCCGCGGAGCACCCAGTCGTCGTAGTCCACGGCTTCCTCGCCGATGGTCGTGTCGTCGCCGTGGCCGGTGTGCACGACCGTCCCGGAGGGCAGGGTGAGCAGTTTCGCCCGGATGGAGCTCAGGATGGTCGGGAAGTCGGAGAACGACCGGCCGGTCGCCCCCGGGCCGCCGCGGAACAGGGTGTCCCCGCTGAACAGCACGGGGTCGCCGTTGATCTCCCCGAACAGGCTGACGCCGCCCGGGGAGTGGCCGGGGGTGTGCAGCACGCGCAGGGAACCGCCCGGGATCGGGATCACCTGGCCGTCGCGCAGCGCCTCGTCCGGCCCGCGCTCGGGGTAGACCTGCCGCCACAGCACCGCGTCGGCCGGGTGCAGCGCGATCGGGGCGCGCACCCGGTCGGCCAGCTCGGCAGCCGCGTTGATGTGGTCGTTGTGGCCGTGCGTCGCGATGATCAGGGACACCCGCCGGCCGTCCACCGCGGCCTCGATGACGGACGGGTCGTGGGCCGCGTCGACGACGACCACCGACTGCTCGTCACCGACGAGCCACACGTTGTTGTCGACGGTGAACGACTGGCCGTCGAGGGTGAAGTCACCGCGGGTGATCACCCGATCGATCCGCTGACCGCCGCTGACCGCCACAGGAAACTCCTCTCCGCGCCGGTTCGTGCACCGGCCGACCCGGGACGACCGTACCCGTCCGGCCTGCCCCTGAGGCACTTCGTCGGCCCGCTGTACCCGTCCGGATTCACCGGAACGGGAGGGCGCTCAGATCAGGACGACGCTGCGCAGCACGTCACCTCGCCGCATCCGCTCGAAGGCCCGCTCGACGTCCCCGATGCCGACCGTCTCGGTGACGAACGCGGCCAGGTCGAGCCGGCCACCGCGATGCAGGTCGATGATGATCGGGAAATCCCTGGTCGGGAGGCAGTCGCCGTACCAGGACGACGCCAGCGAGCCGCCGCGGCTGAACACCTCGATGAGCGGCAGCTCGACGGTCATCGACGGGTCGGGCACGCCGACGAGCACCAGCCGTCCGGCCAGGTCGCGGGAGAAGAAGGCCTGTCGGTAGGTCTCGGGGCGGCCGACCGCCTCGATCACGACGTCCGCCCCGTTGCCGTCGGTCAGCGCCCGCACGGCCTCCACCGGGTCCTCGTTCCGGGAGTTCACGACGTGGGTCGCGCCGAACCCGCGGGCCCACTCGAGCTTGCGGTCGTCCACGTCGACGGCGATGATCCGGCGCGCGCCGGCGACCGACGCGCCGGCGATGGCCGCGTCGCCGACCCCGCCGCAGCCGAAGACGGCGACCGTCTCGCCGCGGGTTATCCGTCCGGTGTTCACCGCGGCGCCGAAGCCGGCCATGACCCCACAGCCGATCAGGCCCGCCGCCTGCGGCGGAACGGCCGGGTCGACCTTGACGCACTGCCCGGCGGCCACGAGTGTCAGCGGCGTGAAGGCGCCGATGCCCAGCGCGGGGGAGAGCGGGGTGCCGTCCTGCAGCGTCATCGGGTTGACGGCGTTGCGGGAGTCGAAGCAGTACCAGGGCGCCCCGCGCAGGCACGACCGGCACGTCCCGCACGGCGCCCGCCAGGCCAGCACCACGTAGTCACCCGGGGCGACCGAGGTGACCCCCTCGCCGACGGACTCGACCGTCCCGGCCGCCTCGTGGCCGAGTAGGAACGGGTAGTCGTCGTTGATCGCGCCCTCGCGGTAGTGCAGGTCGGTGTGGCACACCCCGCACGCCTGCACCCGGACCCGGGCCTCCCCGGGGCCCGGCGGCGGCACGATGATCCGTGTCAGCGCCACCGGCGCGCCCTTCTCGACCGCGACGACCGCCTCCACCGTCACTGCCTGCGGGCCATCCGTCATGGCACTCCCTTTCACCATCGCCGTGTCATCACCGACTCACCTGGACGTCAGCCAACACCCGACCGTCATCTCACCGCAATGTCGTCGCGCAACCGGAGCCGGCGGGCGGGGGAGCGGCTCTGCGCCCGCGGCGTCCGGTCCGGCGGCGGCGACGTAGGCGGCGGGTACGCGGTGACGTAGGCGACGGTGTGCGGCAACGTGCGCTTCGGGTACATGGAGCGCAAGATGAAGTACCGCAGATATCGCCGCGAAACGCGCCGGGTGGGCACCGAAGTTCGAGTCACACATGAGGCGAGGAACGCGACACGCCGACTGGCGGCCCCCGAGACCGCCGATACCGGGTCCGGGTCGGTACGCTCCAACCGGTCCGTTTCTGCTCGTCACAGGAGGAGACCTCCGCCGGGAAGCAGTAACAGCCGACGCTGTAACAGCTGATGCGGTATCAGCTGATGCGGACGCACCCGAAGCTGAGACAGCCGAAGCAGGGGCACCCGAACCAGAAGTATTCACGCAGGGACTGCCCGAGCAGTCGTGAGGAGCAGGTACACCGTGGTCCGTTCCGACTCCGCCGCGGTCTCCGGTCCGCCGGGCCGCCGCTACTACGGTGAGGTGACGGTCGGCGAGCCCCGCCTGTCCGAGGACGGCCGGCTTGAGGTCGGGGGCGAGGAACCCGACGAGGGTGTCGGCAAGCCCGGTCCGACCGGGCGTCCGATGCCGGTGTTCCCCGTCCCGCCGGCACTGAGCTCACACGGCCCCGCCTGGGTCGTCGCCATGTGCAACCAGAAGGGCGGCGTGGGCAAGACCACGAGCACGATCAACCTGGGGGCCGCGCTCGCCGAGTACGGCCGGCGGGTGCTGCTCGTCGACTTCGACCCCCAGGGTGCGCTCTCGGTGGGCCTGGGCATCAACCCGATGCAGTTCGAGGTCACCGTGCACGATCTGCTGCTCGGCGGCGACGCCGACATCCAGGACACCATCGTCGAGACCCAGGTCGAGGGCCTCGACCTGTTGCCGAGCAACATCGACCTGTCGGCCGCCGAGGTGCTGCTGGTCACCGAGGTCGGCCGCGAGCACAGCCTGGCCCGCACCCTCGCCCCGGTGATGGACGTCTACGACGTCATCCTCATCGACTGCCAGCCGTCGCTGGGCCTGCTCACGGTCAACGCCCTGACGGCCGCCGACGCCGTCATGGTTCCGCTGGAGTGCGAGTACTTCGCGCTGCGCGGGGTGGCGCTGCTCCTGCAGACCATCGACAAGGTGCGCGAGCGGCTGAACTCCCGCCTGGAGCTCGCGGGCATCCTGGCGACCATGTACGACGCTCGTACGCTGCACGCTCGCGAGGTGCTCGCCCGGGTCGTCGAGCGGTTTCCCGAAGAGGTCTTCCACACGGTGATCAACCGGACGGTACGGTTCCCGGAGACCACCGTGGCCGGGGAGCCGATCACGACCTACGCGCCGACATCTGTCGGTGCGGCCGGATACCGTCGGCTGGCCCGGGAGCTGATGGCGCGCTACGCGACGCCGCCCGCGGTCGGGTGACCCGGGCCGGCCCGCCCGGCTGACCTGTCGGCCAGCCGGTGGGCCGGTAGGCAGCGGGACCCGGTCGGCGGGTCCTGGAGGTAGGACGACGGATCGGGGACGGACGACAAGCCGTGCTGTTTCACCTCGCCGAGCCCGCGGCGCTGCTCGGGATCGTGCTCGCCTTCGTCATCGGCATCGTCGTCCACGACGGTGCGCAGATCCTCGCGGCCCGGCTGGCCCGTGACCCGATCCCGAGGCGCTCCGGGCGGCTGACCGCCGGGGTGGGCACCCAGCGGATCAGCCCGTTCAGCTGGGTCGGCGTGCTCATCGGCGGTGCCGGGTGGGCGGAGCCGATCCGGATGAACGACGTCTGGCGCAAGCGCCGTTTCCACGTGGCCGCCGCCCTGCTCGCGGGCCCGCTCTCCTACGCGCTGCTCGCGCTCGCGTCGCTCGCCGGCGCACGCGCGCTCACGCAGCGCGCAGTGATCGACACCGGGGACCGCGCGGCCGAGATCGTCGGCGGCACCTTCTCGGTGGAGCTGCTGCTGTGGATGGCGATCACCTTCGGGTCGTTGTGCATCCTCAGCCTCGTCCCGGTGCCGCCGACGGACGGCGGGCGCATCCTGTTCCTGCTCGGCCCGCAGTCCGAGGGCTGGCGCAAGGCGAACCACCGGCTCGCCGAGGGCAACGTCGGGGTGGTGATCCTCCTCGCGGTGATCATCCTGCCGGTGCTGTTCCCCGGGTTCCCGTCGGTGATCGGTCAGCTGATCTGGCCGCTCACCCGCGGCCTGGGCTCCCTGATCGGGATCGATCTGCCGTAGGCGGGCCCAGGTGGGTGCGGCCGGTGTGCACGTCGGGACGATACGTCACAGGGCGTAACGTGGCCGTATGAGCTCGTCCGGGACAGACACGGCCACCGGTGTGGGCGTGCTCGGCCCGGCAGCGGACGAACCGGTGCCCAACGGGCCCACTGCTCCCACAGGGTCCACCGGACCCGCCAGGCCGATGAAGGCCGCCGGGGCCGCCGCGCCGACCGCGCGTGGCGGGCGCACCGAGCCGTTCGTCGTCGAGCTGGAGAACTTCTCCGGCCCCTTCGACCTGCTGCTCTCGCTGATCGCCAAGCATCGGCTGGACGTCACCGAGGTGGCGCTGTCGCAGGTGACCGACGAGTTCGTCGCGCACATCAGGCGGCTGGGCAAGCACTTCGACCTCGGCCAGGCCACCGAGTTCCTGGTGATCGCGGCGACGCTGCTCGACCTGAAGGCCGCCCGCCTGCTGCCCGGCGCGATCTCCGACGACGAGGCCGAGGACCTCGCCCTGCTGGAGGCCCGTGACCTGCTGTTCGCCCGGCTGCTCCAGTACCGGGCCTACAAGGAGGCCGCCGCGATCTTCACCGCGATGATGGCGCTGGAGTCGAGGTTCGTCCCGCGGGCGGTGCCGCTGGAGCCGCGCTACGCCGCCGCGCTGCCCGAGGTGCAGATCAGCATCGGGCCGTCCGAGCTCGCCGCGCTCGCCGCCCGGCTGCGTGAGCCGCCGCTGCCCCCGCAGGTGGCCACCGACCACGTCCACCTGCCCCGGGTCAGCGTCCGCGAGCACATGATCGCGGTGATCGGGATGCTGCGGGAGCTGGGTGCCGCGTCGTTCACCGCGCTGTGTGCGGGCCTGGCCGAGACGATAGAGGTCGTCGCACGCTTCCTGGCCCTGTTGGAGCTGTTCCGGGAGGGCCGGATCGTCTTCGAGCAGGAGCGCCCGCTCGGTGAGCTCATCGTCCGCTGGGTCGCGCGCCCCGAGGACGACGACCGTCCTGTCGGTGCCTCGCTCTACTCTGGCGAGGATGAGCCGGACGAGCCCTTCGCCCCTGTGGTGAGCACCGCCCCCGCCGGGGACACCGCCGCCGGTGCCGGTGCCGGAGCGGGGGAGGGCACCGGAGCTGAGGACGATCCGCTCGACGGCCGCCGCCGGCCGAGGCGACCGAGGAGACCGACCGCGTGACCCCTGATTCCACCAACGGGCCAGTCGGCGCCGACGGCTTCGCCGGCACCGACGGGCCCACCGGCACGGGCGCGCCCGCTGGCACGAACGGGGCGGTTCCCGCGCCCCGGTCGCCGGCTCCGCCCCGGTCGCCGGCTCCGCCCCGGTCGCCGGGCCCGCGGGTGCCGCCGGCTCCGCCCGCGGGCGAGCGGCCATCCGACATCGCGCTCGTCGAGGCGGTGCTGACCGTCGCGGAGAACCCGGTCGGCGTGGCCGAGTTCGCCACCGCACTCGACATCCCCGCCCGGCGGGTCGAGGCGCTGCTCGCCGAGCTCGCCGCACAGTACGAGCGGGACGGGCGCGGCTTCCGGCTGCGCCACGTGGGTCGGGGCTGGCGGCTGTACACGGCCGACGAGTGCGCCCCGTGGGTCGAGCGCTTCGTGCTGGCCGGCCAGTCCGCCCGCCTCTCCCAGGCCGCGCTGGAGACGCTGGCGATCGTCGCCTACCAGCAGCCGGTCAGCCGCGGCCGGATCTCCGCGGTGCGCGGGGTCTCGGCCGACGGCGTCATCCGTACCCTCACCGCCCGCAACCTCGTCGAGGAATGCGGCCACGACCACGAGTCGGGAGCCATCCTGTACCGCACCACCGACTACTTCCTGGAACGCATGGGCCTGCGTGACCTGGACGAACTGCCCCCGCTCGCACCCCTGCTGCCGGGTGTGGACGATGTCGATGACATCGTGGCGTCATGAACGGCACCGAATCCGAGTCCCCCGGCACCCGCCGCCGGGACCCGGCGTCCGAGGGCATCCGTCTGCAGAAGGTGCTGGCCTCCGCCGGCATCGGTTCTCGCCGGCACAACGAGGAACTGATCGACTCCGGTCGCGTCCGGGTCGACGGCGAGGTGGTCCGCGAGCAGGGCCGTCGGGTCGACCCGGAGACGGCGGTGATCGAGGTCGACGGCGAGCGCGTCGTCACCCGCACCGGGCTGGTGCACCTGGCGCTGAACAAGCCGCGCGGTGTGCTGTCGGCGATGTCCGACGACCGCGGCCGGCCGACCATCGCCGACTTTCTCACCGAGTTCGGCTCCGTCGGCCTGTTCCACGTCGGCCGGCTGGACGGCGACAGCGAGGGCCTGCTGCTCGTCACCAACGACGGCGATCTCGCCCACCGGCTCACCCACCCGTCCTTCGGCGTGCCGAAGACCTACCTGGTCGAGATCAGCGGCCCGGTCCGTCGCGACGTCCCGCGCCGGCTGCGCTCGGGGGTGACCCTCGAGGACGGCCCCGTCTCGGTCGACGCCGCCCGGATCGTCGACGTCGCCGCGTCCCGGGTCATGATGGAGCTCACCCTGCACGAGGGCCGCAAGCACGTGGTCCGCCGCATGATGGAGGCCGTGGGGCACCCGGTGCACCGCCTCGTCCGGGTCTCGTTCGGCCCGGTGACGCTCGGCACGCTGCGGGCCGGCCGCGCCCGCCATCTCACCCGGCACGAGGTGGGGGCGCTCTACAAGGCGACCGGGCTGTGAGTCCCGGCGAGCCCCCCACGGCGGCCGGGCGGTTCTCGCCGCCCTACGTCCGCCCGGGGGTCGAGGCGGCCGCGGGGGGCTCGCCCGCGTGGGATCCGGCGCACCTGCCCGAGCTGCGCCGGGTGGCCGTCGTCGGGTCCGGGCTGATCGGCACGAGCATCGGGCTGGCACTGTCCGGGCGCGGCGTGGAGGTGTTCCTGCGCGACTCCGACGGCGCCCAGGTGAAGCTCGCCGAGGCGATGGGCGCCGGCCGGCCCTGGCAGGGCGAGCGGGTCGACCACGCGGTGATCGCCACGCCGCTGCCCACCGTCGCCGCCGAGCTGCGTGACCTGCAGCGCGGCGGCCTGGCGACGACGGTCAGCGACGCCGGCAGCGTGAAGACCCGCCCGCTGGTCGAGGCCGTCCAGCTCGGCTGTGATCTCGGGGCCTGGTGCCCGGCCCATCCGATCGCCGGGCGGGAGCGGCACGGGGCGGTGTCCGCCCGCGCGGACCTGTTCGCCGAGCGGGTGTGGGCGGTCTGCCCGGTGGCCCACACCGGCGCGGACGCGATCGCGGCGACCGCCGCCCTCGCCCTTGCCTGCGGCGCGACACCGGTGCGCACCACCCCCGAGCGCCACGACGCCGCGATGGCCGTCCTCTCGCACGTTCCGCAACTGGTGGCGAGCGTGCTCGCCGGGAGCCTGCTCGGCCTCGACTCGCACGACCTGCCGTTCGCCGGCCAGGGCTTCCGGGACACGACCCGCCTCGCCGACAGCGACCCCGTCCTGTGGGCGTCGATCATCGAGGGCAACCGCGGGCCCATCGCCGAGCGCGTGCGCCGGCTGGGGCGGGAGTTCACCCACCTCGCGGACGTGCTCGCCGAGGGGACCCGTGACGAGGTGGTCGAGGCGGTCACGGCGGCGATCCACGGCGGGCGGCACGGCCGGTCGCTGCTGCCCCGCAAGGCCGGCGCCCGGGCACTTCCGTGGGGCTGGGTCGGTGTGGTGCTCGACGACCGTCCCGGCCAGCTCGCGGCGCTGTTCGCCGTGATCGGCGGGTGGGACGTCAACATCGAGGACGTCGGGCCGTTCGAGCACAGCCTGGACGCCCCCGCCGGCATCGTCGAGATCGCGGTCGATCCGGACGGCGCGGACGGACTCGTCGAACGGCTGACGCGGGCCGGATGGACGGCATATCGGCGCTCGTGACGGACCAGCGAGTAGCCTGAGCCGGGTTGGCCGTCCGGCAGGTGTTCTAGGGACCACCAGCCTGGGACTTCCGGCCCGGAGACAGTCGGGGTGGGCGCGCCGCGCCGCCCCGGCCGCGACCGGGCCGTCGGCCCGGGTCCGAGACGCCGCCGGCCTGGCGTGGACGAAGGAACATGCGGGTCGCACAGACACGCGTCCGGACGGAGGAGACGGGTGAGCCCCGACGACGGGTCCGCTTCGCCGGGGGCTTCGGCCACCGGCAGCCACGACGATGCTTTCAGGACGGGGGGCCCCGGGACGACGGTGGCGCCCTCGGTACCGGGCCCGGTGACCGCCGGGGCCGCCCCCGCCGCCCCCACCGGTCTCGTGGTCGCGGTGGACGGCCCGGGCGGCTCCGGGAAGAGCACCGTCTCCCGGGAGATCGCGCGCCGGCTCGGCCTGCGCTACCTGGACACCGGGGCGATGTACCGGGCGGTCACCCAGGTCGCCCTGGAGCGCCGCATCGACATCGAGGACCCGGCCGCGGTGGCCGAGGTCGTCGAGCGCACCGTCCTCACGGTCGGCACGGATCCCGACCGCCCGTCGATCTCCGTCGACGGGGTGAACGTCGACGAGCAGATCCGTACCCGGGCGGTGACGAACGCCGTGAGCGCGGTCGCCGCCGTGCCCGCCGTGCGGGCCCGGATGGTCGCGCAGCAGCGCGAGATCATCGCCGAGGCCCTCGTCGCCGGCGGCATCGTGGTCGAGGGCCGCGACATCGGCTCGGTCGTCGCGCCGGACGCCCCGGTCAAGGTCTTCCTCACCGCGTCCACCGAGGTGCGCGCGCTGCGGCGGTCCCGGCAGCTGGGAGAGAAGGGCGTCGACGACGTGGCCCGCACCCTGGCCGAGCTCGACCGCCGTGACGCCCTCGACAGCTCGCGCACGGTCGACCCGCTGTCCATTCCCGCGGGCGCGATCGTCCTCGACTCCAGCGCGCTGTCGGTCCCCGAGGTGGTGGACGAGGTCCTGCGCCAGGGCGAGCACGTGCTCGCCACGACCTCATGACCGCCGCCGACGGCCGGCTCGACACGCCGGACGGGCCGGTGGCCGAGCCGGTAGCCGGGGCCGGCGCTCCGGTCGAGCCCGCTCCGGTCGAGCCCGCCGCGGTCGAGTCGGCTCCGGCGGCTCCGGCCGCGGGCGGAGTCGAGCCGGCGCCGAAGGCCGTCGTGCCAGCTCCGAGCGGCGTCGAGTCGGCGACGAGTGGGGCCCGGGCCGAGCGGGTCCGTCCGGCGACCTCGGTCGGGGCGCCGGCGCACCGCGGTGCCGCGTCGAAGCCGTTCAACGACATCACCCACCGCGTGCTCAAGCCGCCGGTCCGCCAGGTCCTCAACCACCTGGTGATGAACGTGGTCCACGAGGGCTGGGAGAACGTCCCGCACGGCGAGCCTCTGATCTTCGCGGGGAACCACAGCAGCTGGATGGACGGGCCGCTCGTCGTCATCGAGGCGCCGCGCACCGTGCGGTGCCTGGTGAAGTCCGAGATGTACAAGGGCATCCTGGGCAGGCTGCTGCTGTTCGTCGGCCAGATCCCGATCAACCGCGGCCGCCCGGACCGCGACGCCCTGCACACCGCGCTCGACGAGCTCTCCCGCGGCGGCGCCATCGGCGTGTTCCCCGAGGGCACCCGGGGCAGCGGTGAGATGGCCGCCGTCCAGCACGGCATCGCCTACCTGGCCGTGCACGGGCGTTGCCGTGTCCTTCCCGTGGCCTGCATCAACACCGGTGCCGCGCTGCCCCGGGGCGCCAAGTGGCCGCGTCGGTCGGTGAAGGTCCGGGTGGTGTTCGGCAAGCCGTTCGAGGTGGAGGTGCCGGCGAACCCGCGTTCGCGGCGGGCTCTGGCCGCCGTGGCGGAGGACATCCGGGTCCGGCTGGCGGATCATCTGGCGACGGTGCGTGCCGGCGAGAGCCGGGATTCGTCGGCGGCGGAGTAAGTTCTACCGGATCGCTGTTTGTTCCGAGTGCGCCGGACGGGTCCGCCGTCCGCGGAAGGACAGCTCGCAGTCAGTTCACCGAGATGTCCAGCCCAAGCGGAGTGCAGCCGTCATGAACACCGAAGATCTCGCCGCGTCCGTCGACGACGGCCCTGTGGGCGCTGCCCTCCCGCTGGCGGGAGGGCAGCCCGTCCTCGCCGTCGTCGGCCGGCCGAACGTGGGCAAGTCGACGCTGGTCAACCGCATCCTGGGCCGCCGCGCGGCCGTCGTCGAGGACGTCCCCGGCGTCACCCGTGACCGGGTCGCCTACGACGCGGTGTGGAACGGCCGCCGGTTCACCCTCGTCGACACCGGCGGCTGGGAGCCCGACGCCCGCGGCCTCGCCGCCCGGGTCTCCGACCAGGCCCGCGCCGCGCTCGACACCGCCGACGGCGTGCTGTTCGTGATCGACGCCACCGTCGGCGCGACCGACGCCGACGAGGCCGTCGCCCGGGTGCTGCACCGGTCGGGCCGGCCGGTGATCCTCGCCGCGAACAAGGTCGACGACGCCCGCACGGAGGCCGACGCCGCCGCGCTGTGGAGCCTCGGGCTGGGCGAGCCGTACCCGGTGTCCGCGCTGCACGGCCGGGGCAGCGGCGACCTGCTGGACGCCGTCCTCGCGGTGCTGCCCGAGGCACCCCGCGAGCGGTTCACCGAGGAGGACGGCCCCCGGCGCGTGGCGCTGATCGGGCGGCCGAACGTCGGCAAGTCCAGCCTGCTCAACAAACTGGCCGGCAGCGAGCGCTCGCTGGTGCACGACGTCGCGGGTACGACCCGCGACCCGGTGGACGAGCTCGTCACCGTCGGCGGCGAGACCTGGATGTTCATCGACACCGCCGGCCTGCGGCGGCGGGTGAAGGAGGCCTCCGGCGCCGAGTACTACTCGTCGCTGCGCACCGCCTCCGCGCTGGAGGCCGCCGAGGTCGCGATCGTCCTGCTCGCCGCGGACGAGCCGGTCACCGAGCAGGACCAGCGGATCATCAGCATGGTCACCGACGCCGGCCGGGCCCTCGTCCTCGCCTTCAACAAGTGGGACACGCTCGACACCGAGCGCCGTCTCGACCTGGAGCAGGAGATCGTCCGCGAGCTGGGCCGGGTGGCCTGGGCGCCGCGGGTGAACATCTCGGCCCGCACCGGCCGCGCCACCGACCGGCTCGCCCCGGCGCTGCGGACGTCCCTCGACTCGTGGGGAACGCGCATCCCGACCGGCCGCCTCAACGCCTGGATCGGCGAGGTCGTGGCGGCCACGCCGCCGCCGTCGCGTGGCGGGAAGCTGCCGCGGGTGCTGTTCGCGACCCAGGCCGGGGTGCGCCCGCCGCGCTTCGTCGTGTTCACCACCGGATTCCTCGAGCCGGCCTACCGGCGTTTCCTGGAGCGCAAACTGCGCGAGGACTTCGGCTTCGCCGGCACGCCCATCGAGATCTCGATCCGGGTCCGCGAGCGTCCCGACCGCCACCGCTAGCCCCGGGGCTGAGCCGTGCTGTCGTACCCGCGCTCCTTCTCGGTGGTGACGGAGCGGTGTGCCGGTACAGCAGAGCGCGGCCGCTCGGCCTGGTGCCGTTGTAGCTCGGCATGGCGGAACTGGTAGGCGGTGCCAGCCTGCCGCGGTTTGAGGAAGTCCCTTCGCGAGGTCAGCCATGAAGCCGGCCATGAGCCCGGCCGCCGCACCGGCTCCGAGCCCGGCTTGGGTGGGTGACCAGCGCAGTCTTTGAGCAGGCCGATCCGGTCCCTTCACGAATCCGCCCGGGATCCCGAACGTGAGACCGATCTGGCGGGGATCCTGCGGGGTGAGCACCGGATCCCGATGAGCTTCGGACGCAGTGCTGTTCATCGTCTTCCTGCCTGAGCTGGCGTCCCTGGCCATCGAGACACGGCTGCGGAATGAGCTCGCTCCCGACAGAGAGCATCACCCCGGACATGCGTCCAGTCATGCAGGAGGAGGTGTCGGGCGCCTGATCGCAAACAACGGGAGTCGGGTGGACATACCTCGCGCTGACGACAGCGTGACGTTCCTGCATCCGGTGCCGTCGGTTCGTCGTGGCCCGGAAGCGGGGAGCTGCCGGGCGGCGCGGCACCTGACGGATCAGGTCCCGAGGTCCCAACGGGGACGAGGCGGAGCCCTTCAACCGGGATCGGCCAGGTGGTCCCGACAGCACGAAAAAGCCCGCTGACCAGGCTTCTGCCTGTCCAGCGGGCGGTAAACCGTTTTGTGTCGGGACGACAGGATTTGAACCTGCGACCCCCAGACCCCCAGTCTGGTGCGCTACCAAGCTGCGCCACGTCCCGTGCTGACGAACGCTACCCTACCGGAGATCCGGCGCTGTGGTGGGGGTCGATCTCACACACCGGCTCAGGTCCGTCCCGGGGGATCGGCCGGCGCGACATGACCACACCGGCCGATCCGTCCTAGGCTCCTGGGGGGCGGTCGGTTCAGATCGACCCGTGGCCGCGGCGGCGCATGCCCGCGCCGATCAGGATGGCACCGAGACCGGCCCCGGCGATCGGCAGCAGCGGCGAGTTGCCACTGTCCGCGGTGCCGCCACCGCCCGCGCCGACGCCGCCGACCGGGGCCCCTCCGGCGCCCGCACCGACACCGACACCGGCACCGGCGACGACGCCGACCGGGCAGTCCCTGTCCTTGTCCTTGTCGTCGAACCAGTCGTCGTCCTTGTCCCTGTCGTCCTTGTCCCTGTCGTCCTTGACGGCGTCCTTGTCGTCGACGAAGGCACGGGCCTCCTTGTCGCCTTCGCGGTCCTTGTCGTCCCTGTCCTTGTCGCCGAAGATGTCCCACTCCTCGGACTTCTTGTCGTCGCACCGACCCTTGTCGTCAAAGATGTCGGCGTGCGCGGCCGTCAGTCCGGGTCCGAAGCTGAGGATGACGGTTGCCGCGCTCGACATGGCGAGAAGCGCGGCGCTCCGTCCCATTCCCTTCCTCATCTGGTCCCCTCTCTCACGCATGGTTATTGCTTGGTCACTGCGAGTGACACCATAGCGAGGAGTGGTCGGGATGGGACGCAGCGAGACGGCGTGGTGCGACGGGTCCGAACGGGCCGCGGGTGCGACCGGCGCGGGACCGGCATCCATTGCGGGACATGGGTTGAGCTGCGGCGCGCGACCGCCTCACACCTCCTTGCCGGATGTGGTCCTGGCGTGGGTCGTTCGCGTCACGCGACTCGACGCGCAACTACGCTCGGCTACCGCCGAGGCTCGATACCATCACCTTGCGTAGTTCTTGGTGGGTCGGTGTCGATGGACGGTCGCTGGACGGAGACAGTCGTGAAGCGTGGAGCGACGGAGCGGTCGCCGGTGCGTATGACGTTCTCCCGCCTGTTGCTCGTCGCGGGCGTGGTACTGGTCGTCGGGAGCGGGTTCCGGCTGACCGAGTCCGATCCCGCCCCGCCCTCGGACACCGAGAGGGTCGACGTCGCCGGCCTCGGCACCGCGATCGACCAGGCCGGCGCCCTGGACGGGACGGGTGCGCCCACCGGCCCGGCGGCCGCCGCGCCGGTGCCGGTGCTCCCGCCGGTCGTGGTCACCGACCCGACGCGGGTGCGGATCCCGGCGATCGGAGTGGACGCGGCGATCGTCCGGCTCGGGCTGAACGCCGACGGCTCGCTGGCCGTGCCGAAGAAGTGGCAGGAGGTCGGCTGGTACGACCGGGGCCCGGCGCCCGGCGCGCTCGGCCCGTCGGTGCTGGTCGGCCACTACGACTCGACCTCCGGGCCGGCCGTCTTCTACCGCCTGCGGGCGTTGCGCGCCGGGGACCAGATCGAGGTCACCTCGCCGACCGGGCTGCGCACGACATTCACGGTCGACCGCACGGAGGACACGACCAAGAAGGCGTTCCCGACCGATCGCGTCTACGGCGCGGTGGGCCGGCCGGAGCTGAGGCTGATCACCTGCGGCGGGGCGTTCGACGAGGACACGAACCACTACCTGAGCAATCTGATCGTCTACGCGCACGCGAACAGCCCGTCCGTGCCGGGCGCCCAGCCGCCCGGCGCCGGCTGTGCCCACTCCAGTCGCGCCGGCCCCGTCCCCGTCCCCGGCCGTGTCCGCGCCGGCCGTGTCCACTCCAGTCGCGCCGGCCGTGTCCGCGCCGGCTGTGCCCGCTCCAGTCGCGCCGGCGCCCGCCATCCCTGTGCCGGTCGGGGTGGCACCCGCAGCCCCGGTGTCTGTCGCGCCCGTGCCTGTCACGCCCGCTACGGCCATGCCCGCGCCCGCCGCGCCCGTGCCAGGCGCGGGCGCGGGCGCGGCGCCGAACGCCCCCGCTCCGCCGGCCCCAACCGGCTGAGCCGGCCGGCGACCTTTCGCCGGATGTTTCGCGGTGGCCCCAATGTGCTTTGCGGGCGCTCCGCGGCGGTCGCGCGCCCCCCACGAAGGTCGAGCCCGCCCCGCCCATTCTGTTTCACGCGTATTGCCCGGTGTGGCCGCGCAGACCCGCCGTCGCTGGCGCCCGGACCCAAAAGGCCACGTCCGGGGCGGTCTGGCGGCCCGTGCGGGGGCGTTCCGGCGCGCGTCGCCCTGATGATCCGCCCGGCTGGCGCCGGAAGCCCGAATGCCCATATCAGGCAGGCATCAGCGGCCTCTCCCCGGGTGCCGTCACGGCCCGCCCGCCCCACGCCCGCCGGGTGTTGATCCGACGGAAAGTAAGCGGCTATTTCCATGTCGTGATCGAACCCTCGCGTTCCGGGAAGGTGGGCGATTGTTGTGAGGGGGGTGATTGTCGGGCAAGTGCCGAAGTCCACTATCTTCAGCATCGGCACCTGCGTGCACAGCTATTTGAGAGTGCCGAGCACCGTCCGATGTATGTAAAGCGTCGAGCCGAAGCGCCGTGTCCTGCCCCCGGCCCGACGACCCCTCCGAGACAGGCGGGGCAGGACGAGGGACCTCGGCGGTCCCGGTGACCGGGCGATCCGTCCGGCCGCCGGACGGCCGATCCGGTCCCGCCGGCCGTGCTGGCCGGCGGGTCGGTGTGCGATGCCGAGCGCGGCAGAGCGCCTCACAGGCGCCGGTAGAGAGAAGGACACGCGTTGCCCCGTCGTGGAATTGCCTGGCTGCCCGAGGACTGGGAGCAGTTCGTCAAGGGGCGACAGCGCCCCTCGAACGCCCGATCGGGTACGGGCGCCCGGCGGCGCACCTCCCAGCCGCCTCGTCGGGCGGCGACGATCGCCGCGTTCACCACGGGCACGCTCGCGGCCTCGACGGCGGCCTTCGCCGCCACGGTGCCGGCCACCCCGGACGGCACCGCGTCCATCGACCCGGGCGCGACCCAGACGGCCTCCGTTCTGCCGGGCCAGGGCGGGACGGCCGCGCCGGACGCCGCGGCCGCCGCCGCGCCGCTGGCGGGGGCGATCGCGTCCTCCGAGCCGATGTTCACCAAGGTCTCGCTGACGGCGGACAACACCACGGTCGCGCCGAACGCCCCGGTGGTGCTGACCGTCCGGGCCAATGAGGCTGGCGGCGCTCCGCTGGCCAACCAGCGGGTCCGCATCGTCGTGGTGAACGGGCCGAAGTGGCAGACCTCGACGGCGCTGACGACCGACACCAACGGTCAGGCCCAGATCACCGCGCGGCTGCTGACCACCACGACGATCACCGCCGTCTTCGACGGCACGAGCGCGCTGCGGCCCTCGCTGGCCGGCGCGGCCACGATCACGATCAAGGCGCCGACGGCGCCCCGCCCGGCCGTCAGCCAGGCCATCCCGTCGGTGATCCCGGGCAGCTCGATCGGGGAGAAGGCCGTCTACCTGGCCTCGCTGCAGAAGGGCAAGCCGTACGTGTGGGGGGCGGAGGGCCCCTACTCGTTCGACTGCTCCGGCCTGGTCCAGTACGTCTTCAAGCAGCTCGGACGTTCCCTGCCGCGCACCGCGCAGGGCCAGTACAACGTGTCTACCCACGTGCCGCAGTCCGGTAAGCGCCCCGGCGACCTGATCTTCTACGGGACCGAGGGCAACATCTACCACGTGGGCATCTACGCCGGGAACGGCTACATGTGGGCCGCGCCGCAGACCGGCGGTGTGGTGTCGCTCCGCCCGATCTACAGCTCCACCTACAAGGTCGGCCGGATCATGTGACGCGCGGGGCGGCACTCGGCCCGGTTCGGGCCGAGTGCCGCCCCGCGCTCCCGCACCTGGCCGCGCGCCGTCCCGCACCACGCCGGGCCCGGACGGCGGCTACCACTCGGCGACCCGGCCGGCGCCTATCCGCTAGCGTCAGAGCCGACGACCCGCGTCCAGCGGTCGGCGCGCGAGCCGTCGGCGCCCGTCTTCGTGCGGCCGGGTCGGGGAGGAGGGACGCGGCGTGACGGCGGAGACGCAGGCCTCCGACCGGATCTGGACCATCCCGAACCTGCTGTCCGGTCTGCGCCTGCTGGGCGTGCCGCTCTTCCTCTGGCTCGCGCTGGGCCCGGAGGCGGACGGTGCCGCGCTGGGTGTGCTCGCCTTCGCCGGCATCAGCGACTACCTGGACGGCAAGCTCGCCCGGGTGCTGAACCAGACCAGCCGCCTCGGGGTGACTCTCGACCCGCTGGCCGACCGGCTCTACATCTTCGCGACCATCGCCGCGCTCACCCTGCGCGACATCGTCCCGCTGTGGTTCGCGTTGGCGCTCGTCGCCCGGGACGTCGCGCTGCTGGGCCTGGTGCCCGTGCTGCGCCGGCTCGGGGTGGGCGCCGCGCTGCCCGTCCACTACCTCGGCAAGGCGGCCACCTTCAACCTGCTGTACGCCTTCCCGCTCCTGCTGCTGTCCGCCGGCGACTCGTGGCTGGCGACGGCGGCCCGCCCGCTCGGGTGGGCGTTCGCCATCTGGGGTATCGCTCTTTACTGGTGGTCCGGCCTCCTCTACGCAGAACAGGCCCGCCGGCTGGCCGGGGAACGCGCCCGCCTGGCCGCGGCGCGAAAATAGGGAGGTAACCCTTGAGAGCCGTCGTGATGGCGGGCGGCGAGGGCACCCGGCTGCGGCCGCTGACCGCGAACCTGCCGAAGCCCCTGCTGCCGGTCGTCAACCGCCCGATCATGGAGCACGTCCTGCGGCTGCTCAAGCGGCACGGTTTCGACGAGACCGTGGTGACGGTCCAGTTCCTCGCGGCGATGATCCGCAACTACTTCGGCTCCGGCGACGAGCTGGGCATGCACCTGTCCTACGCGACGGAGACCACGCCGCTGGGCACCGCGGGCAGCGTGAAGAACGCCGAGGACGCGCTGCGCCACGAGGAGTTCCTGGTCATCAGCGGTGACGCCCTGACCGACATCGACCTGACCGACCTCGTCGCCTACCACCGGGCGCAGGGCGCGCTGGTCACCGTCGCGCTCAAGTCGGTGCCCGACCCGCTCGAGTTCGGCATCGTGATCACCGGCGAGGACGGGCGGATCTCCCGGTTCCTGGAGAAGCCGACCTGGGGCCAGGTGTTCTCCGACACTGTCAACACCGGCATCTACGTGATGGAGCCGGAGGTCCTCGACCACGTCCCGGCCGGCGAGGCGGTCGACTGGTCCGGGGATGTCTTCCCCCGGCTGGTCGCCGCCGGGGCGCCGGTGTTCGGCTATGTCGCCGGCGGCTACTGGGAGGACGTCGGCACCATCGCCAGCTTCCAGCGCGCCCAGGCGGACGTGCTGAACCGGCAGGTGGACGTCTCGATCGGCGGGTTCGAGGTCTCCCCGGGGGTGTGGATCGGCGAGGACGCCGACGTCCATCCCGACGCCATCCTCAAGGGACCGCTGGTCGTCGGCGACTACAGCAAGGTCGAGGCCGGCGCCGAGCTGCGCGAGTTCACCGTGCTCGGCAGCAACGTGGTGGTGAAGCGGGGGGCCTTCCTGCACCGGGTGGTCGTCCAGGACAACGCGCTCATCGGCCCGCGGACGAACCTGCGCGGCTGCGTGATCGGCAAGAGCACGGACGTGCTGCGGGCCGCGCGCATAGAGGAGGGCGCGGTCATCGGCGACGAGTGCGTCATCCAGGAGGAGGCGTTCGTCTCCCATGACGTCAAGGTCTACCCGTTCAAGACCATCGAGGCCGGGGCGGTCGTCAACACCAGCGTCATCTGGGAGTCGCGCGGGCAGCGGTCGCTGTTCGGCCCGCGTGGGGTCTCCGGACTGGTCAACGCGGAGATCACACCGGAGCTGGTGGTCCGCCTGGCCAGCGCGTACGCGACGACGCTGAAGAAGGGCTCCACCGTCACCACCGCGCGGGACGGCTCGCGCGCGGCCCGGGCCCTCAAACGGGCCGTGATCAGCGCCCTCACCGCCGGCGCGATCAACGTCCGTGACCTGGAGGTGGCCCCGCTGCCGGTCGCGCGCTTCGACGTCCGCACCTCGGACGCGGCCGGCGGAATCATGCTGCGCTCCAAGCCGGGCGACGCCGAGCGCATCGACATCGTCTTCCTCGACGCCGACGGCGACGATCTCTCCCCGGCCGCGCAGCGCAAGCTCGACCGCGTGTTCACCCGGCAGGAGTTCCGCCGAGCGTTCCCCGGCGAGATCGGCGACCTGCGCTTCCCGGCGCGCACGGCCGACGTCTACACCCAGGACCTGCTCGACCGGGTGGACACCAGCGGGCTCGCCGAGGCGGATCTCAAGGTGGTCGTCGACCCGTCCGGGGGAGCGGCGTCGCTGCTGCTGCCCACCCTGCTCGGCCGGCTCGGCGTCGACGTGCTGACCGTCAACGGCCGGCTGGACGAGACCTACCCCGAGCCCGGCGCCGAGCAGGAGCGCAGGGCCCTGGACCGGCTGGGCGCGCTCGTGGCGAGCTCGCGCGCCGCGTTCGGGGTCCGCTTCGACCACATCGGCGAGCGGATCACCATCGTCGACGAGCGCGGCGACCTCATCAGCGACGAGCGGGCCCTGCTGGTCATGCTCGACCTCGTCGCGGCGGAGAACCGCGGCGCCCAGGCGGCGGTGCCCGTCACCACCACCCGGGTCGCCGACCAGGTGGGGCGCTTCCACGGCCTGACCGTGCGGCGGATGTCGATGTCCGGCTCCGAGCTCTCCCGGGTCGTGCAGGCCGAGCCGATCGTCTTCGCCGCCGACGGGCGGGGCGGGTTCGTCGTGCCGGAGTTCGCCCCCGTGATCGACGGCCTGGCGGCGTTCGTCCGGCTGGTCGCGCTGGTCGCCCGGACCAGGCTGACGCTCAGCGCGATAGACGCGCGGATCCCTCCGGTCGCGATGGTGCGGGCGTCGGTGCCCACACCGTGGGCGGAGAAGGGCACCGTCATGCGCCGCGTCGTCGAGTCGGTGGACGTCGACTCGGGCGACCAGGTCGACACCACCGACGGGGTGCGCGTCGTCGGCCCGGACGGATCCTGGGTGCTGGTGCTGCCCGACCCGTCCGAGGCGGTGACCCACCTGTGGGCCGAGGCGGCGGATCTGGGTGGCGCGCAGAAGCTGGTGCGCCGGTGGAGCGCCGTCGTGGAGACGGTGCCGCCGGAGCAGGCTCCCGTCAACCGTCCATGATCGTAATGGCTTCCCGGCGGCGGAACGCGACGGGTATGCCACAGTGGCCAGCCGGCCATCGGCGAGAATGCCGGATGTGCACGGACGGACACGGCTGACCACGCGCGCGAGCGGGGGGAGCCCGCTGGCGGGCGGCGCCGCGGCGACGGTGCTCGAGCGGATCGTGGCCGACGCGCTCGAGCCCGCCTACGCGCGGGACTCCAACGCCGCGCGCGGAGCCGGTCGGCGCGGTGGCGGTCGGCGCGGTGGCGGGTGGGCCAGGCGGCTGCTGCTGCCCCTGACGCTGCTTCTCGCGGGCCTGCTTGTCGCCGTGAGCGTGCGCCAGGCGGTCGATGACGCGCCGTCCCGGGAGCGGCTGCGGGCGCGGCTGAGCGCCGAGTACGAGGCCCGCTCCACCCACCGGGACGGCCTCGCCTCCTCGGTGGCCGTGCTCCGCTCCGCCACTGAGGGCCTGGTGAACCGGCGCCGGACGGCCGACGGGCTCTGGGCGGTCGCGAACGCCGAGATCGACGCGCTCGCGGCGCCGGCCGGCCTGGCGCCGGCACGCGGCCTCGGCGCGAGGGTGACCCTCGTCGACCCGTCGGCCGGGCCGCCCGCCGACGCGGGCAACCCGCGGCCGACGGCACAGGGCCCCGACGGCCGGCTCGCCGACCACGACCTGGCCGACATGGTGAACGCGCTGTGGGCCACCGGCGCCGAGGCCATCGCCGTGAACGGGGTCCGGCTGACCGCGCTGAGCGCGGTGCGCGCCGCGGGCGACACGATCCTGGTCGGCCTGAGCCCGGTCGCGGCACCCTACGTGGTCGACGTCGTCGGGGACCCTGACACGATCGTTCCGGGGGTGACCGCCGCGGCGGTCACGCTGCGCCTGCGCACCCGGATGGGCGCGCCCCCGAACGCCGTGACCGTCGCCCGCCTGGACGACGTCACCGTGCCGCCGGCCCCCAGCCCGAGCCTCCGATATGCCCGAGGGAGCGGATCTTGACCCGTGAAGGTGCGATCACCGGCCTGCTCGCGCTCGTTGTCGGCGTCGTCGCCGGGCTCCTCGTCGCGCCGAAGCCCCCGACCTGGCTGGACCCGTACCTGCCGGTGGCGGTGGTCGCCGCGGTGGACGCGGCGGTCGGGGGCCTGCGCGCGGCGCTGGAGCGGGTCTTCTCCGACCGTGTCTTCGTCGTGTCCTTCCTGTCGAACGTGCTGCTGGCCGTGGCGCTCGTCGCGCTGGGCGACGCGCTCGGCGTCGGCGGCGCGATGTCGACCGCGGTGGTCGTCGTCCTCGGCATCAGGATCTTCACCAACGCGAGCGCGGTCCGCCGATCGCTGCTGAAACTGTGACCGACGAGCTGCCGTCCCGCACTCCTCGGCTCCACGTGCCGCCGCCCGGCGAGTCGCCTCCCGGTGAGCCGCCGCTCGGGGAGCCGCCGGACACCACGGGGCCGGCCGGCGGCGGCCCCGCTGTCGTGCACCCGACTGTCGGGAAGGCGACGAGCGGCGGCACCGGCTCCCGGGTGCGGCTGTTGCGATACGTGACGGTTCTGTTGCTCGCGGTGCTGGGATTCGGTGTCGCCGTGATGATCCGGATCGCCGACACGCCCGAGCGGCTGGCGGCGGCCCGGCCCGACGAGCTCGCCACCGAGCTGGAGGACCTCGCCGTCGCCGGGCGGCGGCTGGAGGTGGAGGCCACCGGTCTCGAGCAGACCCGCGCCGCGGTCGCCGACGGCGCGCGCGGCGACGCCGACCTCGACCGGGCCCGCCGCGAGGCCGAGGCCCTGGCGGTACTCGCCGGCACCGGCCCGGCGACCGGGCCGGGCGTCACCCTCCGCATCGACGACCCGCGGGGGACCGTCGAGGCGTGGATCCTCGTCGACGCCCTGCAGGAGCTGCGGGACGCCGGTGCCGAGGCGATCGAGCTCTCCGGTGTCCGTGTTGTGGCCTCCACCTACATCGTCGACGCTCCCGGCGGCGGTATGACCGTGGACGGCGGCAGTGCCGTGCCGCCCTACGACCTGCGCGTGGTCGGGGACGCGCACACGCTTGCCCAGGCAATGCGGATTCCTGGCGGAGTGCTCGATACGGTAGCTACCCGGGATGGCGCGCATGCTGAGGTCACGAACTCGGATCGGATCGAGATCAGGGCGCTGCGGGCCGTTCCGACCCCCCGTTTTGCCCGTCCAGCCGGTTGAGGGGCGTGCCCCGCGACGACGCCGTCGCGGTGGGCGCCGGCCGTCCGGACGGTCCCATGCGTCCGTCGACGCCCGTGCCGGCGCTCGGCACCACGACCGCAGGAGGCGATTCCGGTGTACCCGGACGACCTGAAGTACACCCGTGAGCACGAGTGGGCCCGGGCCGAAGGGAACAGGGTGCGGGTCGGCATCACCGCGTACGCGCAGGAGGCACTCGGCGACATCGTCTTCGTGTCGCTGCCCGAGGTCGGGCAGGCCGTCTCGGCCGGGGAGCCGTGCGGCGAGGTCGAGTCGACCAAGAGCGTCTCCGACATCTACGCGCCCGTCTCCGGTGAGGTCGCGGCCCGCAACGAGGCGCTCGTCGCCGCTCCCGAGCTGGTGAACTCCGACCCCTACGGGGAGGGCTGGCTGGTCGAGGTCACGGTGGTGGACGCGGCCGTCCTCGACGACCTGCTCGACGCCGCCGCCTACCGCGAGCACGTCAAGGAGCAGTAGCCGCGCGGGAAGTTCGCGGCCGGCGTGAAGTTCGTGGCCGGACTGTCATTCCGGGACGGGCGTTCCCGGGGCGGGCGCGGTCATTGGACGGTGCTATGCGCATTGGCCTGGTTATGTCCTACCTCGTCCGATGTCAAGTGAAGGGCGGCCACCGCCCGTGTGCGGTGGCGCCACGCCGAACAAACACCCGACGCACCCTTTTCACGACGGTGCGCCTGATGCACTAGCCTCGAAGTGCGCCGTGACGGCATCGGCCGCGGACACCGCCGCGTTCGGCCGTTCGCGCGGGGTGAGTGCCCGATCACATCGGGTCAGGCCCCTGTCGGGGAACATTCCTGCCGCCGTCAGGGCGGCGGACCGAGCGGCCGGGCTCCCGCCTGCGGGCATCCGGCAGGAAGCGGACGAGACTGTGTTCTGCACGAGGTGCGGCCAGCAGAACCCGTCCGACGCGCTGTACTGCGCGCGGTGCGGGTCGCCTCTGGTGCGTCCGGGCGAGCCCGTGGCGCCGGAGCGACCCGCGGAGCAGACGTCGACGCTCAACCTGGCCGCCGCGCTCTCCGGCATCGAGGGTGACCACGTCGACGAGTCGACCGAGCGCGACGCCGTCGCCGCCGTCGACGCGCTTCCGCCCGGCTCGGCCCTGTTGGTCGTCAAGCGAGGCCCGAACGCGGGCAGCCGGTTCCTTCTCGACGCCGATCTCACCACCGTCGGGCGCCATCCGGAGAGCGACATCTTCCTCGACGACGTCACGGTCTCCCGGCGGCATGCCGAGTTCCACCGGTCGCCCTACACCAAGGGATTCTCCGTGCGTGACGTCGGCAGCCTGAACGGTACCTACCTGAACCGGGAGCGGATCGACTCCGCGGAGCTCACCGGCGGCGACGAGGTCCAGATCGGCAAGTTCCGCCTGGTCTTCCTGACGGGCGCGACCTATGGGGGGGTCGGGGTTCGGTGAACAGGTCCACGACGAGGTGAGCGGCGGCAGCAGCGCCGCGGCGGAACCCATGCGCTCGTCCGGTCGTGCGGAGGAGTCCCGGCCGGGATCGTCGCGGCGGGGCGGCCCGGGACAGCGGCCCGAGGATGCCGCGAAGACCCTGAACATCGGCGAGGTGTTGGACAGACTTCGCACCGAGTACCCCGACATCACCCTCTCGAAGATCCGCTACCTGGAGTCCGAGGGGCTGGTCGAGCCGGCGCGCACCAGCGCGAACTACCGGAAGTACTCGCTCGACGACGTCATGCGCCTGCGGCACGTGCTGCACGCCCAGCGTGAGCGGTACCTCCCGCTGCGCGTGATCAAGGAGGAGCTCGCGGCGCTCGACCGAGGCGACACCCCGCTGCCCCGGACGGGCCCGCGTGCCGTGCCCGACCGGCCGGCTGTCCGCGGCCTGGACGGCCTGCTGGGCGCGGAGCGGGTCCGTCTGTCCCGCCGCGAGCTGCTCGCCGCCAGCGGCCTCGACGACGACTCGCTGGCCGAACTGGAGGGCAACGGGCTCGTCGGCCCGATCGCGGGCGGCGGCTACTACGACTCCGACGCCCTGCTGGTGGCCCGTACCGTGGCCCTGCTCGCGGCGCACGGCGTCCAGGCGCGGCACCTGCGTGCCGCCCGCGCGGCGGCGGATCGTGAGGCAGGTCTCATCGAGGCGGCGGTCGCGCCGCTGCGGTCCGGTCGTCTGTCGGAGTCGGATGGTCGCGCCGCGGAGACCGCCGACGAGCTCGCCACCCTGCTGGTGCGCATGCATGCCGCGCTGTTGCGGACCCGGTTGACCGGCAGCCGGCCAGGCTAGCGGGGCACGGTCACCCAAAACGGCGCCATCTTCCACGGAAAGTGAGAACTGGCGGGCGCGCTGACGCGGGGCGGTAGCGGGGATACTGTCTCCCCGTGGGGTTTTCTGGCTCCGGTCACAGCGTCCCGCCCTACCCCACCTGCGCTAGGAGGTAGATCGGTGCATCGGCTGGACATCGTCGGCGTGCGTGTCGAGCTTCCGTCGAAGCAGCCGATCGTCCTGCTCAAGGAGGTGGGCGGGGAGCGGTACCTGCCGATCTGGATCGGCGCGGTCGAGGCGACGGCGATCGCCTTCGCCCAGGAGGGCATCACCACGGCCCGGCCGATGACCCACGACCTGATGCGGGATGTGCTGCGGGCACTCCAGACGGAGCTGACCCAGGTCACCATCACCGACCTGCAGGACGGAGTCTTCTTCGCCACGTTGGTGTTCGGTAACGGCGTGGAGGTCTCCGCCCGCCCCTCGGACGCGATCGCCCTGGCCATGCGGATGGGCGCGCCCGTGTACGGGGTCGAGGCGGTCCTGGCCGAGGCCGGGATCACCGTCCCGGAGGAGCAGGAACAGGAGCAGGAGAGCGAGCTGGAGAAGTTCCGGGAGTTCCTGGACACCATCTCGCCGGAGGATTTCAACACGCCGGGCTCCTGAACCAGGCTCGGAGGGCCGCGAGGCCCGGTGCCGCGCCGGATGTGACCCGAGCGGGGTAGCTCGTCCGGTTGGGCGCACACTTGTCCTGGTGCGGCCAGCATGTCCGCTGGACTACGGACACGCCGGCTTGGATCATTGAAGAGACGATGCCCCGCCCTTACGGTCGGGCGAACCGACTGCCTATCCGGTGCGCCGGCCGGCGCGGGGATGCGTCGCCGTTCGCCGCCGGGGGCGGCCACGGTGCCCCGCCGCCGACGCGGCGCGGGCCCGGGCTGGTGGGCGTGTGGCGCGGCGCCGGTGTGGGCGGTGTCGTCAGCGGGCGGGCCGTGAGGCTCCCGGACTGTCCGGAGGATGGGACTGGTGAATGGTGGCACCTCGATCGGAGCAGCCGCGCGGGTGGCGCCGGAGGAAGCCGATCCCGCCTGGGTGGATGCCGAGCGGACGACCATGATCGAGCAGGGTCAGCTCTTCGGCGACGAGATCCCGCAGCCGCCCGGTGACGACGTCGGATACCGCGGGCCGACGGCCTGCTCGGCGGCCGGCATCACCTACCGCCAGCTTGACTACTGGGCGCGCACGGGCCTGGTCGTACCCAGCGTGCGCGGGGCGAGCGGGTCCGGCAGCCAGCGCCTCTACTCGTTCCGCGACGTGCTGGTCCTGCGGGTCGTCCGCAAGCTGCTGGAAGCCGGGGTGTCGCTGCAGAACATCCGGGCCGCCGTCGACCATCTGCGGACCAGGGGAGTGGCGGACCTCGCCCACCTGACCCTCATCAGCGACGGCTCGACCGTCTACGAGTGCACCTCGGACGACGAGGTGATCGACCTGGTCCGGGGTGGTCAGGGCGTCTTCGCGATCGCGGTCGGGCGGGCGCTGGAGGACATGCGCGGCCAGCTCGCGGAGCTGCCCTGCGAGCGCCCCGGCAACCCGGCGGCGACGCACCCCGGCGACGAGCTGGCCCACCGCCGGCGGCGGCGCAGCTCGGCCTGATCGGCACGCCCCGCGGGGAAAAACCATTGGGGAACTGTCGGTGGCCTGGCGTACGGTCCCCGTGTGACGGATCATCCCGCGGTCCTCGTCGAGGGCCTTCGCAAGAGCTACGGCCGACATACGGCCCTCGCCGGGCTCGACCTCCTCGTCGCGGAGGGCACGGTCCACGGCGTTCTCGGCCCCAACGGGGCCGGCAAGACGACCGCTGTCCGCATCCTGGCCACGCTGCTCGCCGCCGACGGTGGGCGGGCCGAGGTCCTCGGGGTCGACGTGCTGCGCCAGCCGCAGCTGGTCCGTCCCCGGATCGGCCTGACCGGCCAGTACGCGGCCGTCGACGAGCGGCTGACCGGCCTGGAGAACCTGGAGATGTTCGGCCGGCTGTACCGGCTGTCAGCCCGCACCGCGCGGGCGCGGGCGGCCGAGCTGCTCGAGCGCTTCGACCTCGCCGAGGCCGCCGGGCGGCAGGCGAAGACGTACTCGGGCGGCATGCGTCGGCGCCTAGACCTCGCGGCGAGCCTCATCATGGCGCCGGCCGTGCTGTTCCTGGACGAGCCCACGACGGGGCTGGACCCACGCAGCCGCCAGGCGATGTGGCGGGTGATCGCCGACCTCGTGCGCGACGGCACCACCGTGCTGCTCACCACGCAGTACCTGGAGGAGGCCGACCAGCTCGCCGACCGGGTCTCCGTCGTCGACACCGGGCGGGTCATCGCCGAGGGAACCACCGACGACCTCAAGCGCCAGATCGGCGGCGACCGGCTCGACATCACCGTGGCCGAGGGCTGCGACCTCGGCGGTGCCGCCGAGGTGCTGGCCCGGTCCGGTACCGGCGCGGCCACCGTGGACGCCGACGAGCGCCGGGTGAGCGTCCCGGTCTCCGGCGCGGGCATCCTCGCCGAGGTCGTGCGCGGCCTCGACGAGATCGGGGTCACGATCGTCGACGTCGCGCTGCACCGCCCGTCCCTCGACGACGTCTTCATGACCCTGACCGGTCACGGCGCCGCCCCGACGGGTGCGACCGGCCCCGGCGGGCCGGGCGGTGACGACGGGCCTCCCGGCCCGCGTACCGGCGACGACGAGCGGGATCTGGTGAAGGCATGACCACTCTCGACCTGACACCCGTCGCGCGGCGGAGCCGGCTGACCTGGGAGCTCCTCGACGCCTGGGTGATGTGCCGGCGCAACCTGATGAAGACCTGGCGGGTGCCCGAGCTGCTGGTCTTCGCGACCATCCAGCCTGTGATGTTCGTCCTGCTGTTCAGCTACGTGTTCGGGGGCGCGATCGACGTCGGCCCGGATCTCGACTACGTCGACTTCCTGATGCCCGGCGTCTTCGTGCAGACAGTGATCTTCGGCGCGATGATGACCGGGATCGGCCTCGCCAACGACAAGGAGGAGGGGCTGATCGACCGCTTCCGGTCGCTGCCGATGAGCCGCTCGGCCCTGCTGACCGGGCGGACACTCGCCGACCTGGTCCGTAACGCCTTCATCATCCTGATCATGCTGTTGGTCGGCCTGGCGGTCGGCTTCCGCTTCGGTGACACCACGGTTCCGGCCATCCTGGCGGGATTCGGCGTGATGCTGATCTTCTCCTACGCCTTCTCCTGGGTGTCGGCGGTGATCGGCATGTCGGTCCGCAGCACGGAGGCGGCACAGTCCGGCGGGATGATCTGGGTCTTCCCGCTCGTCTTCGCCAGCTCCGCCTTCGCCCGGGTCGACACGATGCCGGGCTGGCTGCAGGCGTTCGCCGACCACCAGCCGGTCACCGTCACGGTGGATGCCGTGCGCGCCCTGTTCCTCGGCGGCCCGGTGGCTGACGACCTGCTGCTCTCGCTCGCCTGGTGCGGCGGGATCCTGCTGCTGTTCGGGCCGCTGGCCGTCCGGGCCTTCCGAAGGGACGCCGCAGGCTGACGAGGCCGCGAGATCAGGCCGCCCGGATCGCGGCAGGGCCCGATCGTGGCGGGCCGCGGCCTCAGGTGCGTCCCTCGGTGTTCTGGGCGTTGCCCAGGGTGGGCTCGTAGGCGACCCAGTCGGCGCGCAGCACGGGCCAGCCGTCGGCGCGCAGCAGCTCCACGACCGCCGGGTCGTCGTCGACCACGACGGCGACCCGGCGGTGCACGCCGAGCCGGCGCAGCTCGGAGCGCTTGAAGATCCGCGCCGGGCGGCGGTCCGCGTCCGGGCGCATCCGTAGCTCGTTGAGGGGCAGCCCCTGTTCCCGCAGCCAGCGCTCGGTCGCGGCCCGGGAACGCTCCGGGCGCCCGGTCAACCAGAGCACCTCGTGGTCGCGGGCGAGCGAGCGCACCAGCTCCACCCCCTCGACCAGGGGCGGATCGACGTCCGCGGCAGCGAAGAACGCGTCCCAGTCACCGGGGCGGGCCCGCAGGAAGCGCAGGCGGTGCCGCACGTCGGCGACCACCCCGTCGACGTCGATGACGGCCAGCGGTCGGTCCGCCGGCGCCTCCGCCGCGGCGGCGGCCTGAAGCGGGCCACCCGCCACGCTGTCAACTTCAGCCACGCTGTCGAGACCAGCCACGCCTTCCATACCGGTCACGCTATCCACGTCGCCCGCACCGCCGCCGCCACCAACGCCGGCCGGGGCCCCGGGGCCCGCCAGCCCGTCCGGTTCGGTCTCCGACCCCGCGTCCAGGCCGGACATGCGCCCCGGATCCGCCACTTGTGTGCCTCCCGTACGGCGTCCACGTCGATGCTCCTCCGCCGGGCCATTGAACACGCGCGACACAGCGGATAAACCGTCGGTGTCCCGGCGGGCATCCGGTACGGTCCAGTTCATCATCGGGTGTTTCCCACGGTTATCGGCTGAACTGGCCGGGGACACCGGCCGGAGACACCCGGGTGGTCGCCGGTTCCGCATGCGGTGAAACGGCCCGACGTGACGCAACGGTCGCTAGCGTGGTGTGCCAGTGACTGATCGCTGGTGGTGATCCGCCAGCTGGCACCAGGTCAGGTGGCGGCGGGTGTCGTGGCGTCGCGGACGCGGCCCGGTCAGGAGACGTTCCGGTCGTCTGTCGCGAGGAGGTCGCGGTGTCGGGCACGCGGCGAGCACGCCTGCTCGTCTCCGGCATCACGGAGAGCCTGGAGGCGGCGCTCGCGCTCGCCGACCAGCTCGACGAGCAGGCGACCGAGCTGGCCTCCGGCGCGCTGCCCGTCCCGTCGGCCGCCGCGCTCGACCCGGAGACGCTCGGCGCGGTGCCGGCCGACCTCGCCGGCGATCTCGACCAGGTCGCGCTCGCGCTGAGCGAGGCCGGCGCGCTCGCCCGGCGGCAGGCGCCCGCGTTCGCCGGCGCCGGCTGGGACGCGCCGGAGTGGCGGGGAACACTGCCCGCGGGCGGCGCCGACCCCACGCCCGGGCCACCGGTCCGGCCGGGGCTGTGGCGGCTGGGCCGGATCCTCGTGCCGCCGCTGGCCCGCGGCGAGCGCACCGTCGAGGTGCCGCTGGCGGTGCCGCTGCTCGACGCGGGAAACCTCCAGATCGAGACCACCCGCCCCCGCCGCGGCGAGGCGGTCGGCCTGGTCCGCGGCCTGCTCACCCGGATCCTGGCGAGCGTCCCCCCGGGTGGCGTCCGGATCACTGTCTACGACCCGCACGAGCTCGGGGCCGGCCTCGCCGCTTTCGCCCCGCTGCGGGTGGCCGGGGTCGTCGGCCCGACGCTGACCAGCCGCGCGCGCCTCGAGCTCGCCCTCGCCGAGCTCTCCGGCGAGGTCGGTCGGATCACCGTCGAACGCCTCGCCGGCCGGTTCGACTCGCTACGCGAACGGGAGGACGCCGGCCTGCCCCGGTCGGAGCCGTGGCGGCTGCTGGTGCTGCTGGGCTGGCCGTCCCTGCCCGACGAGGCCGCCCGTGCGCTGGACGCGGTGGCCTCCCAGGGCCCCTCGTGCGGGGTGCACGTCATCGCGGTCGTCGAACCCGGGGGCGGTGGGGTCGACGTCCCCGGCGGGCGGGCCGCGGGGCGGCTGCCGAACGCGGAGACGATCACCGCGGTCGAGCTGCTGGCCCTGCGCGGCGAGAGCGACGGCGGGATGCCCGGCGGTTGGCGCACCACCCTGTCCGGCCTGCTCGGCTGCGTCCTGGACGCCCCCCCGCCGTCGGTGGTCGTCTCGGACGTCACCGCCCGGGTCGCGGCCGGGGTGGAGCGCGCCGCCGCCCGTGCGCCGGACCTGGGTGGCCTGCTGCCCGCCGGGCTCTGGGAGTACGAGAGCTCGGCCGGGGTCTCCGTCCCGGTGGCGCACGGCCCGGACGGCGAGGTCACCCTCGCCTTCGATGACGACACCGTGCACGGCCTCGTGGGCGGCCAGGCCGGGGCCGGGAAGTCGACCCTGCTGCTCGACGTGGTCTACGGGCTGGCCGCCCGCTACGGCCCGGACCAGCTCCGCTTCCACCTCCTCGACTTCAAGGAGGGCCTGGAGTTCGCCCAGTTCGCCGCGCGTCCGGGCGACCCCTTCTACCTTCCGCACGCCGACACCGTCGGCATCGAGAGCGACCGGGAGTTCGGCGTCGCGGTGCTGCGCGCCGCCCGGGACGAGATGCAGCGGCGCTCGGTGACGATGCGGGCCGTCGGCGCGCGCGACCTGCGCGGGCTGCGTGCCGCCGACCGCAGCTCCGCCTGGCCGCGCACCCTGATCGTGATCGACGAGTTCCAGGTCATGCTCACCCCACTCGACGCGGTCGCCCGGGAGGCGGTCGCGCTGCTCGAGGTGATCGCCCGCCAGGGCCGCGCCTACGGGATCCACCTGCTGCTGGCCAGCCAGACGCTGTCCGGCATCGACGCCCTGGACGCGACCGCGGGCAAGCGCGGATCGATCTTCGGCCAGTTCGCGCTGCGCGTCGCGCTGCGGACGTCGATCTCCGAGTCCCGGGTTCTGCTGTCGACCGCGAACGAGGCGGCGGGCGCGCTGTCCGGGGTCGGCGAGGCCATCGTGAACCGGCGCAACGGCCATCCGATCGGTAACGAGCACGTCCGGGTGGCCTATCCCGACCCGAAGGTGATCGCCGGGCTGCGGGAGCGGATCGAGGCCCTCGTGGCCCGGGCCGTCCCGCCGATGCGGGCGCCGCGGGTGTTCGTCGGCCACGCGCCGGCCGTCCTCGCCGACAACCCGGCCTTCCAGGCGCTGGCCGGGCGGCCGGCGCCGCTGCCCGGGGAGGCGGCGGGGGACCCGCTGGCCTTCGTCGGCGTCCCGCTGGACCTGGCCCCGCCGGCGGTGGGGGTGCGGCTCGCCCGGCTGCCGGGCCGGCACCTGGCGATCCTCGGCCCGCTGCGCCGCGAGGCGGTCGGCATGGTCCAGGCGGCCGCCGTGTCCGTCGGTGCCCAGACGCCGCGCGGCGGGCTGGTCGTCGACGTGGTCGCCGCCGATCCGGCCACGGTGGCCGCGGCCGAGGTCATGGCGGACGTCCTGCGGCGCTCCGGGCATCCCACCCATGTCACGGACGTCACCGGTCTGCGCGGGGTGCTGGGGTCGGCCGCGGCGGAGATCCGGGCCCGGGAGGAGGCCGCGCTGGCCGGGCGGGGCGAGGCCGCCGCGGGCATGCGGCTGATCGTCGTGTTCGCGATGGACGCCGGCCGCGCCGGGCTCGAGGCGCGCGACGACGCGTCGCGCCGGTCCGGTCTCGACGACCTGCGGACGCTGACCCGGCGTGGCCCGGCCACCGGCGTGCACCTGCTCTGCTGGTGGCGGGCGCCGTCCCGGCTCGTCGACGACCTCGGCCCGGGGCACCGGGACGACATCGCGGCCTGGGCGGCGACGGGCCTGCCCGGTGGTGACCTGTTCGGCCTGGCGGGACACCGTCCGGTCACGGCGGGCACGACGCCGAACCGGGCGGTGCTGTTCGACCGGCACGCCCAGGCCGAGCCGCGCACCGTCGTCCCGTTCGCCCCGCTCGGCACGGGGTCGGCGGCCGAGAGCGGAGCGGCGGTGTGAGCGGCGCGGGCCGGCGTGGGGTGAGTGATCCGCCCGAGGCGGGGAATGCGCGGAGGGTGGCTGATCCATATGGACTCCCGACGGGTCCCGACGCTGCCGGGGCGGGTGCCAGCGGCGGGCTGGGGCCTCCCGACCCCGGCTCCGGTCCCGATCCCAACCTCGGCCACGGGCGGGGGAACGGGAGCGTGAGCGGCGGCGGGAGCGCCCCGGCAG
>NZ_UBIZ01000215.1:0-865 GCF_900465275.1 Parafrankia sp. Ea1.12
TGGTGGCCCGCAGCTCGGCGACGAAAGACGCCGAGATCCTTGTGCTCCGCCACGAACTCACCGTGCTACGCCGCCAGGTGTCCCGGCCCCGGTTCTGCTGGGCCGGCCCTCCACCCCAACGGAGATCCGCCAGCTGATCCTCCGCCTCGCCAAGAAGAACCCCGCTGGGGCTACCACCGCATCCACCGCGAACTCGTCCAACCCGGCTATCAGGTAGGCGCCAGTACCGTCTGGACGATCCTGCGCTCCGCCCACGTCGATCCCGCACCCCGCCGCTCCGGCCCCACCTGGCGACAGTTCCTGCACACCCAAGCCCACGCCCATCCTCGCCTGTGACTTCTTCACCGTCGACACCGTCTGTGCTGAGCAAGCTGTACGCGCTGTTCTTCATCGAAGTCGAACCCCGCCGGGTGCATCTCGCCGGTGTGACCCGCCACCCGACGAACAGCCGGGCCACCCCAGCAAACCCGTAACCTGCCCATAGCTCTGGGTGAGCGGGCGAGACGGTTCCGGTTCCTCATCCGTGACCGCGACACGACGTTCACCGCCGTCTTCGACACCGTCTTCACCACCGACAACATCGATATCGTGCGGACACCCGTACGGACCCCGGTCGCGAACGCTTTCGCGGAACGCCGGGTCGGTACCGTCCGCCCCGAATGCCTCGACCACCTCCTCATCCTCGGCGAACAACACACCACCGCCGTCCTCACCGACTACATCGACCACTACAACCACCACCGACCCCACCGGTCACTCCAACAACAGGCACCGCTCAGCACCGGCACCAGCCCACCGCCCGAACCCGACACCTCGACCGTTCGACATGATCGGCTCGGCGGGCTCATCCACGAATACCGGCAGA
>NZ_UBIZ01000264.1:0-28979 GCF_900465275.1 Parafrankia sp. Ea1.12
GGGGTAGAGTGGCGCGCAGTGGGGGTGGGGAGCTCGCGGGTAGCCGCCGGCTGGTGAACCAGTCGTCGTCTGATGGTCACGGCGCGTCTCTCCGGGCCTGGCGGGGAGGCTCCGGTGTTTCTCGGCAGCCACACGCCGCGGCTGGACGACAAGGGGCGGCTGACTCTGCCTGCGAAGTTCCGCGAAGAGCTGGAGGGGGGGCTAGTGATCACGAAGGGGCAGGAACGTTGTCTCTACGTGTTCCCCTTGGCGGAGTTCACCCGCATCAGTGAGTCCCTCCGTACCGCTCCGGTCACCGCGAAGGCGCTTCGCGACTACAGCCGCGTCTTCTTCTCGTCGGCCTCCGACGACGTCCCCGACCGCCAGGGGCGGATCACCATTCCGCCGCCGCTGCGGGCGTACGCGGGGCTGGTCCGCGAGTGCGTGGTCAACGGCGCCAACACCCGGGTCGAGATCTGGGACTCCCAGCGTTGGGACACCTACCTCGCCGACCAGGAGGAGACCTTCGCCGAGCTGTCGGAGGAGGTCCTGCCCGGAGTCATCTGAGTCGTCGAAGGCGTCGCGTCACCATCCGGTCGTCTGTCGAGGTCTCCCCCCGCTCCCACCGGACACCACTTCCCCGGCGTCCGGCGGATCGAGCGGGGCGGGACCTGGGTGTACGACTCTTCCGGCCGTTCCCTTCCCGATGGCCGCCGGGGACGGCGTACCCGCCAACGCACCGGCGTGCCCGCCCGCATATCCGAAACACCAGATCCGACAAGCGGCCGAGGGGTTGGCAGTGGACGTCACGCACACGCCGGTGCTGACCGAGCGCGTGATCAAGCTGCTTGACCCCGCGCTGCGCCGTCCCGGTGCGGTCGTCGTCGACGCCACTGTCGGGCTGGGCGGTCACTCGCACGCGCTGCTCGAGGCCTTCCCGCAGGTCCGCCTCATCGGTCTCGACCGGGACACCACCGCCCTCGAGCACAGCCGGCGCCGCCTCACCGGCCTGGGTGACCGCGTCGGCCTGAGTGACCGCGTCGACCTCGAGCACGCCGTCTACGACCAGCTGCCGGACGTCCTCGAGCGGCTCGGTGTGCCGTCGGTGGACGGTGTCCTGTTCGATCTCGGCGTCTCGTCCATGCAGCTCGACCTCGACGAGCGCGGCTTCGCCTACTCCCGGGACGCCCCGCTGGACATGCGGATGGACCAGGAGCGCGGCCCCACCGCGGCCGACGTCCTCAACAACTACGACGTCGACGCGCTGACCCGGGTGCTGCGGGAGTACGGCGAGGAGCGGTTCGCGCGCCGCATCGCCCGGGCGGTGGTGACCCAGCGCCAGGCCGCGCCGTTCACCACCTCCGCGCGGCTGGTGGACCTGGTCCGCGACTCCATCCCCGCGGCGGCGCGCCGCACCGGAGGCAACCCGGCCAAGCGCACCTTCCAGGCGCTGCGCATCGAGGTGAACTCCGAGCTCGAGGTGCTCGAGCGCGCGGTGCCCGCCGCCTTCGACGCGCTGGCCGTGGCGGGCCGCCTGGTCGTCCTCTCCTATCACTCCCTGGAGGACCGGCTGGTGAAACGGGTGCTGACGCCGCGCTCGGTGCCCTCCGTCCCGCCGGACATGCCGGTCATCCCGGATGACGCCCGGCCGACGTTACGGTGGCTGACCCGCGGCGCGGAGCCGGCTTCCGACACGGAGATCGAACAGAACGCGCGCGCCGGGTCGGTCCGGCTGCGCGCGGCGGAACGCACGGCGGCCGAACCGGGCCGCGCGCACAACCAGACCGGAGGTGTCCGATGACCGCTCCCGCGAACCCGCTGCCCCGCGGTCGCGCCCGTCCGGGTCATCACACGTCCGGCTCCGAGTACCACGCGACAGACCACGACGTGGCCGCCTACCCGGGCGCCGCGCACGACGCCGCGCACGACGGCACCGCGTACGCCTATGACGTGGCCGCGTTCGAGAGCACCGGCTACGACGACACGCCCTACGAGAACGCGCCCTACGACAGCGCTCCCTACGCGGACGCGCCCCACGAGGACGCGCCGTACGGCGCGTCCGGCTACGGCGACCCCGTCTACGACGACTCCGCATACGGCGGCGTCAATTACGGCGATACGGCCCCCGGCGAGCCGGCGGCCGGCGACCACACGCTCGGCGAGCCTGTGGCCGGCGAGCCCGCGTTCGGCGATTCCACGGCCGGTGACCTCGCGGATGCCGGGTCGCCCGTCGGGGAGCCCGCGTACGCCGACGAAGCCGGACGCCGCGCCGACCCGTCCGACGAGGTGGCCGTGCCCGGCCGCGCCCGTCGCCGGCCGGTCGCCGCCGGCGTGGGCGCGGTAGGCGCCGGAGCGCCCGCCCGCTCGTCCAGCGCGGCCCGTTCGTCCAGCGCCACGCGCACGACCGCCACGCGCACGACCGGCGCGCGCACGACCGCGGGGCACACCGTCCCGGCCCGGCCCGGCAGCGCGCGCTCGGGCACGGGACGGACAGCCACCGGACGATCGGGAACGGGCCGGTCCGGTGCGGGACGTCGGCCGTCCGCGATGGCGGTCGGCGCGACCACGGTTCCCCTGCTCGACTCACCACTGCGGCGGGGAGCGCGGCCGGGGCTGTCGGTGCTGCGGGTGCCGGCGCGGTCCACGGCGCCGCGCGGGCCGTTCGTGGTGCTGCTGCTCGTGCTGATGGGGGCGGGACTGCTGTCGCTGCTCCTGCTCAACACGGCGCTGATGGAGAACTCCTTCCACGCCGACGAGCTCGAGCGGCAGTCCACCGAGCTGACCCGGCAGGAGCAGCAGCTGTCGCTCAAGCTCGACGAGCAGTCCGACCCGGGGCAGCTCGCCGCCCGCGCGAACCAGCTCGGGATGGTGCCCGGCGGCGTTCCCGAGTACCTGCCGGCCAACGCGCCGCTGCCGCCCGGGGCGCGCGTCCTGACCCGGGACGCGGGCAGCGGCATGCTGCTCGTCGTGGTCCCGGGCCCGTCGGCGGCTCCGGCCGGCGCCGCCGCGGCGACGGACTCCGCGGCCACCCAGTCCGGCGCCTCGGCTCAGTCGGGCGCCTCCGGCGCGGGTGGCACGTCCACCCAGCCCGCGGCTGGCGGCGAGGCGGCGGCTGGCGGCGAGGCGGCCGGGTCCGCCGCCGATACGCAGGCCCGTACCGGGACCGACACCGGGACCGACGGAGAGGCGGGAGCCGGTCAGTGAGCCAGACGACCCGCGGTCCGTCCTCCGGCCGCGGTCGGAACCGACTCCGTCTCGTCACGAACCCGCAGCCGGGGAGCCCGGACGCGCGGTCCGCGCGCCACGACGGTGACGACCTGCTCGATCCGTCCGTGCGCCGGTTCTCCGGCCGTGACCCGGACGGCGGCCGCGGCCGGGTGACCCCACCCCCCCGCGGCGGCGACCGACGCCGCGACGACCGCGACGACCGCGACGACCGCGACGAGCTTGACGAACAGACCTGGGACGACGACGCCGCCGAAGCCACGGAACGGGCGGCGCGCCGGCCCCGCCCCGCCGCGGCCGGACGGGAGCGCCGGGCGGCGACGGCCCGGGCGGGTCGGTCGTCCCCACGGGTGTCTCCGCTGCGCAGCGCGGCCGCCGGCTCGGCGACGCCACGTGAGCAGCTCCGCCGGGACCAGGCCGCCCGCGCCACATCCGCCCGTACGACCTCCGCCCGCGGAGCGGCCGGCCGGCGTAACCCGACCCGGGGGGCGGCCAGCCGGACGACGTCCGGGCGGATCCCCCCCGTCCGGCGCCCGCATCCCTCGAGCGGTGGGGCGGGCCGCAACCGGGCCACCTCGATCCGCCGCGGCCTCGGGGGCACGCCGCCGCGGCCGTCGCGGCCGTTCGTCCTCGCCAGCCCCCGCCGCCGGGTCCGGGTGTCGGTGGTACTGATGATCGCCGTCCTGGTCGTGATCGCCGGCCGGCTCGCGCAGCTGCAGGGCTTCGCCTCGTCCAACTACGCGGAGCAGGCCGAGCAGCAGCGGCTGCGCAAGTCCGTCCTGCCCGCCGACCGTGGCATGATCACAGACCGGCACGGCGACGCGCTGGCGCAGGACGTCGAGCGCCGGGCCGTGTACGCGGACCCGTGGCTGATGAACGAGGCCCAGGTCGTCGACGCGGCGCGCAAGCTGGCCCCGCTGCTCGGCGAGTCCGAGAACACGCTGCGCAAGAGCATGACGTCCAACGATCCCCAGGTGCGGTTCGTGTACCTGGGCCGTCGCCTCGACCGGGCGGTCGGGGACGAGGTGGACAAGCTGGGCCTGCGCGGCATCGGCGTCCTTCCCGAGCGGGGGCGCTGGTACCCGTCGCTGACCCTGGGCGCCAACTTCGTCGGCTTCACCAAGCTCGGCGAGAACGACGCGATCGTGGGCGCCGGCGGCCTGGAGCTGGCCTACGACAGCGTGCTGCGCGGGACGGACGGGCGCCGCCAGATCGAGGCCGACCCGTCCGGGCGGGAGATCCCCTCGGCGCAGAGCGTGGAGAAGGACCCGGTCAGCGGCTCCACACTGCGCCTCACCATCGACAACTACATCCAGTGGGACGCCCAGAGCGCGATCGCCGAGGCGGTGCGGACCTCGGAGGCGGACGGCGGCACGATCGTCGTGATGAACCCGAAGACGGGTGACCTGCTCGCGATGGCCGACGCGCCCCAGTTCGACCCGAACAACATCACCTCCCGGGACATCGACGCGATCGGAAACCGCTCGACCGGCCAGGCCTTCGAGCCCGGCAGCGTCAACAAGGTCATCACCATGGCCGCGGCACTGGACCGGAACCTGATCGAGACGACGACCCCGATCACCGTGCCGCCGTCCATCGAGCGGGGCGGGGTGACGATCACGGACTCGGAGCCGCACGGCACCGAGCACCTCACCGCGGCCGGCGTGCTCGCCCGGTCCAGCAACATCGGGACGGTGCTCGTCGCCGAGCGGGTCGGCAACGACAACCTCGAGCAGATGATGCGCGCGTTCGGGCTCGGCAAGGCGACCGAGGTCGACTTCCCCGGCGAGGCCGCCGGCATCCTGCCGCCGGCCGCGGACTGGTCGGGCAGTCAGGCCGCGACCATCGCCTACGGCCAGGGCACCTCGGCCACGGCCCTGCAGATGGCGTCGGTCTACGCGACCGTGGCGAACGGCGGCATGCGGGTCGCGCCGCGGCTGGTGGACGCGATCACCGGCCCGGACGGGGTCACACGGCCCACCCCGCGGGCGCCCGAGCGCCGGGTGGTCTCCCCGGAGACCGCCTCCACGCTCACCCGCATGCTCGAGGCCGTCGCGACGACGCAGGGCACCGCCCCCGCGGCCGAGGTCGCCGGGTACCGGGTCGCCGGCAAGACGGGCACGGCGAAGCGGTACGACCCGGTCAACGGCGGCTACGACGGCTACGTCTCGACGTTCATCGGCTTCGCCCCGGCCGACGACCCCCAGGTCGTCGTGGAGGTCGTGCTCGACCACCCGCGCAAGGGCTTCTACGGCGGCGAGGTCGCCGCGCCGGTGTTCAAACGGGTGATGAGCTTCGCCCTCACCACGCTGGGCGTGCCGCCGCCGGGGACCAGGCCCGAACCGCTGGTGCTCGACCTCGACCGCTGAGAACGGGCGAGAGCACCGAGGACGAGCAGGAGCACCGCGGACGGGGAAGGCACCGCGGACCGGGGAGAGCGTCGTGGACGGGCGAGCGCGGGACGTCGCGCGCCCGTCCACGACGGGGGCCGGGGGCCGGGAGTCGCCGCCGGTTTGGCCCAGGCTGTCCCGACACCTGCGCGTCGGCCCGGTGGACCACCGCCGTCCACGGCGCCCGTGCGGATCCCCCGCCTGCCCGCCCACTAAGGTCGTCCCCGTGACCACCCCGGCACTACGTCCGGCAGCGCCGTCACCGCGGTCGCTCACCGCTCTGCCCGACGTCCTCAGATCCATCACCGTCGCGCCCGGTCCGTCGGGCGGGGCGGCCCTCGCCGGTGTCGTCCTCACCGGCGTCACCCACGACTCGCGCGCGGTGCTGCCGGGCGACCTCTACGCGGCGCTGCCCGGCGCGCACGTGCACGGCGCCGACTTCGCCGCCGGTGCCGTCGCCGCCGGTGCCGTCGCCGTCCTCACCGACCCGGTGGGCGCCGCGACGCTGTCCGGCCGGCTCGCGGTGCCCGTGCTCGTCACCGACGACCCGCGCCGCGACCTGGCGCCGGCCGCCGCCTGGATCTACGGCGACCCGTCGAGCGCGCTGACCCTGCTCGGGGTCACCGGCACGAACGGCAAGACCACCACCGCCTTCCTCCTGGACGCCGGCCTGCGCGCCGCCGGGTACACCACGGGCCTGCTCGGCACGGTGCAGACCCGGGTCGCCGGAACGGTGGTGCCCTCGGTGCGCACGACGCCCGAGTCCGGCGACCTGCAGGCGCTGCTCGCGACGATGGTGGAGCGGGGCGTCGGGGCGGCGTCGATGGAGGTGTCGAGCCACGCGCTGGCCCAGCACCGGGTGGACGCGCTGCGCTTCGCCGGCGCCGCCTTCACCAACCTCAGCCAGGACCACCTCGACTTCCACCCGACGATGGAGGACTACTTCGCGGCGAAGGCGGCACTGTTCGAGCCCGCCCGCAGCGCGGCCGCCGTGGTCTGCGTCGACGACGACTGGGGCCGCCGGCTCGCGGCGCTGCGCCCGGACGCGCGCACCTACTCGGTGACCGGCCGCCCGGCCGACTGGTGGCCGGAGGACGTCGTCGCCGGCCCGGCCGGCAGCGTGTTCCGCGCGCTGGGCCCGGACGGCGCGAAGGCGGACCTCTCGCTCGCCCTGCCGGGCCGGTTCAACGTCGCCAACGCGCTGGGCGCCCTCGCGCTGCTGGCCGCCGTCGGTGTCCCGCTGGAGGCGGCGGCCGAGGGCATCTCGTCGCTGCCGGGGGTCCCGGGCCGGATGGAGCGGATCGACGCCGGCCAGCCGTTCCTCGCCCTCGTGGACTACGCCCACACCCCCGACGCGGTCGAGACGCTGCTCGCCGCCGTGCGCCCGATCGTGACCGGGCGGGTGGTCGTCGTCCTCGGCTGCGGTGGGGACCGCGACCGAGCCAAGCGGCCGCTGATGGGCGCGGCCGCGGCGCGGCTGGCCGACCTGGCCGTGTTCACCAGCGACAACCCCCGGTCCGAGGACCCGGCGCGCATCCTCGAGCAGATGCTGGCCGGCGCCCGCGGCGCCCCTGGAGCGGGCGAGATCGTCGTGGAGCCGGACCGGGCGAGCGCGATCGCGCTCGCGGTCGGCGCCGCCGGGCCCACCGACGCCGTGATCGTGGCCGGCAAGGGGCACGAGAGCGGGCAGGACGTCGCCGGTGTCGTCACGCCGTTCGACGACCGCGAGGTGCTGCGCTCCGCGCTGCTGGCGACGGCGAGCCGATGATCGCGCTGACTCTCGCCGAGGTGGCCGCCGCCACCGGTGGCCGGCTCACCGCCGGCGCGGACCGGTTGACCCCGGTCACGTCGGTGGTGATCGACTCCCGTCAGGTCGGCCCGGGCGCGCTGTTCGTCGCCCTGCCCGGTGAACGGGTGGACGGGCACGACTTCGCCGCCGGCGCGGTCGCGGCCGGCGCGGTGGCCGTCCTCGGCGCCCGGGAGACGGGCGTGCCCACCGTCGTCGCCGCCGACCCGGCGGCGGCGCTGGCCGCGCTCGCCGCGCACCTGCGGGACCTCGCCCCGGCGACCGTGGTCGGGGTGACCGGCTCGGCCGGTAAGACGACCACCAAGGACCTGCTGGCCGACCTGCTCGGCCGGCTCGGCCCGACGGTCGCCGCGGTGGGCTCGTTCAACAACGAGATCGGCCTGCCGCTGACCCTGCTGCGCACCGAGCCCGACACCGCGTTCGTGGTGCTGGAGATGGGCGCCCGCGGCATCGGGCACATCGCGACGCTGTGCGCGGTGGCCCGCCCGCACGTCGGGCTGGTGCTCAACGTCGGGTCGGCGCACGTGGGGGAGTACGCCGACGGGCGGAACGGCATCGCCGCGGCGAAGGGCGAGCTCGCAGAGGCGGCCACCGGCCTGGTCGTGCTGAACGCCGACGATCCGCTGGTGGCGGCGATGGCCGGCCGCGCCGGCGCCCAGGTGGTCACCTTCGGCCGCGTCGCGGCGGCGGACGTCCGCGCCGAGCGCGTCGAGGTGGGCGGCGACGGCCGGGCCGCGTTCGACCTGCTGGCCGGCGGGGAGCGCCACCGGCTGCGCCTCGGCCTCGTCGGCGCGCACCAGGTGGCCAACGCGCTGGCCGCCGCGGCGGTGGCGACATCACTCGGCCTCGCGCCGGCCGAGGCCGCGGCAGCGCTCGAGGAGGCCCGCCCGCGCAGCCGCTGGCGGATGGAGGTGACGACCACCGCGGACGGCGTGGTCGTGCTCAACGACTCCTACAACGCGAACCCCGAGTCGATGCGCGCGGCCCTGACCGCGCTGATGGACATGCGGGGAGCGGGGCGGGCGTGGGCGGTGCTGGGTCCGATGGGCGAGCTCGGCGCCGACGCGGAGGCCGCGCACGACACCCTGGGGCGGCTCGCCGCCGGGCTGGGCGTGTCACGGCTGGTGGCGGTCGGCGCCGGGGCGCGCCGGGTGCATCAGGCGGCGGAGCACGAGGGCGCCTGGGCCGGCGAGTCGACCTGGGTGCCCGGGGTGGACGAGGCGCTGGCGCTGCTGGCCGCGCAGGTCCGCCCGGGTGACGTGGTTCTGGTGAAGGCGAGCCGGTCGTTCGGGCTCGAGCGGGTGGCCACGGGGCTGACCGCGGATGGTGGGGCCGGCCCAGCGGGCCGGCGGGACGGCGCCGCCGGCGCCGCGATCGAGGGGATCGAGAACACGTGGAACACGGTGGGACACTCCGGCGAACCAGGCGTGCGCGGGTGACGCTCGCGTGAGAGGAGTTCTCTTCGCGGCACTGGTCGCGCTGGTCATCTCCCTGCTCGGCACCCCGTCGGTGATCCGCTTCTTCCGGCGGCAGGGCTACGGGCAGGAGATCCGTGAGGACGGGCCGTCGAGCCACCTGACCAAGCGCGGCACGCCCACCATGGGCGGCACCGTCATCATCCTCGCCACCCTCGCCGGGTACTTCGTCTCGCACCTGGTCACCGGCATCGGCTTCACCGCCTCGGGCCTGCTGGTCCTGATGGTGATGACGGGCCTGGGCCTGGTCGGCTTCCTGGACGACTACATCAAGATCCGCAAGCAGCGCAGCCTGGGGCTGACGGCCCGGACGAAGTTCGCCGGCCAGGCCGCGGTCGCGCTGGCGTTCGGGCTGCTGGCCGTCCGGTTCAAGAACGACAGCGGGCTGCTGCCGGGCTCGACGTTCATCTCGGTCGTGCGCGACACCGGGTTCTCGATCGGCCTGATCGGCTTCCCGCTGCTCGCCTGGATCATCATCGCCGCGACCTCGAACGCGGTGAACCTCACCGACGGCCTGGACGGCCTGGCCGCCGGCACGTCCGCGATGGTCTTCGGCGCCTACGTGGTGATCTCCTTCTGGCAGTTCGGCAACGTCTGCGAGGCCGGGGCGCTGACCGAGGGCTGCTACTACGTGCGCGACCCGCTCGACGTCGCGTTGGTCTCCGCCGCCGCGATGGGGGCCTGTTTCGGCTTCCTGTGGTGGAACGCCAGCCCGGCGAAGATCTTCATGGGGGACACCGGCTCGCTCGCGCTCGGCGGGGCGTTCGCCAGCATCGCGATCGTCAGCCGCACCGAGCTGCTGCTGTTCGTGCTGGGGGGCCTGTTCGTCATCGAGACGCTGTCGGTCATGATCCAGGTGGCGTTCTTCAAGGCGACGAAGAGACGGGTGTTCAACATGGCGCCCATCCACCATCACTTCGAACTCGCCGAATGGCCGGAGACGACGGTGATCATCCGGTTCTGGATCGTCTCCGGCCTGGCCGTAGCGTTCGGCCTGGGCCTGTTCTACGCCGAGTATCTTTCCCACGGGGGCGGTTGACCATGAGTACTTCCGCCACATCGGTGCCCGCGGGCGCGGCGCTCGCCGGCGCTCAGGTCACGGTCGTCGGAGTGGGCGTCTCCGGCGCCGCGGCGGCCGGTGCGCTGGCGGCCCGCGGCGCCCGGGTGGTCGTGGTGGACGCGGCCGACGGCCCGGGCCAGCGCGCCGCCGCCGAGCGGCTGCGGGCGGAGGGAATCGAGGTCCGGCTCGGCGGCCTGCCGGCCGAGGCCGGGGCGGCGTCGCTCGTCGTCACCTCGCCGGGTGTCCCACCGGACACGCCGCTGCTGCGGGCGGCGGAGGCCGCCGGGGTACCGGTGTGGGGCGAGGTGGAGCTCGCCTGGCGGTGGCGCGGGCTGTCCCGGTGGCTCGCGGTCACCGGCACGAACGGCAAGACCACCACGACCGAGATGCTCGGCGCGATGCTCGTCGCCGGGGGGCGGCGCGCCACCACAGCCGGCAACATCGGCACGCCCATCGTGGCGGCCGTCGAGACCCGGCCGCCCTACGACGCGCTCGCCGTCGAGCTGTCCAGCTTCCAGCTGCACTACACCTCCACCGTCGCCCCGCGCGCGGCGGTGATCCTCAACGTCGCGCCGGACCATCTCGACTGGCACGGCGGAGCCGACGCCTACGCGGCGGCGAAGGCGCGGATCTGGGCGGCCCCGCACACCGTCGCCGTCGGCAACGTGGACGACCCCGTGAGCCTGGAGTTGCTGTCGCGGGCGCCGGGCCGGCGGGTCACCTTCGGGCTGGACCCGAACGCCACCCCACGGCCCGACCTGACCGTCGTGAACGGGTACCTGGTCGACCGGGCCTTCTCCGGCGGGCGGCTGATCGCCGTGGCCGATCTCGGCGCGGCCGGCCGCTCACCCGGGCGGCGCCCGCCCGCCACCGGCATCACCGGCGGCGGGCCGGCCGGCGGCAGGGTCGGTGGCGCCGTGGCGGGTGGCACCCGGGCCGGCGCGGCCGGGACCGGCGACGGGCCGGGCCCGTTCGGCGGCGGCCAGTTCCGGGACGACCGCTTCCCCGGCTTCGCCACCGGCGCTGAGCTGGGATCGCACAACATCGCCAACGCGCTGGCCGCCGCCGCGCTGGCCCGCGCCGACGGGGTGGACCCGGCGGCCATCGGCGCGGCGCTCGCGTCGTTCCGGCCCGGCGCGCACCGCAACGTCACCGTCGGCCGGCGCGGCGGCGTCCGCTACGTCGACGACAGCAAGGCCACCAACCCGCATGCCGCCGCGGCGTCGCTGCGCGCCTACCCGTCGGTGGTGTGGATCGCGGGCGGTCTGAACAAGGGCCTTGAGTTCGACGATCTCGTTGTCTCGGCCCGTCACGGGCTGCGCGCGGTGGTCCTGATCGGCCAGTGCGCCGACGAGGTGGCCGCGGCTCTCGCCCGACACGCCCCCGATGTCCCCGTGGAACGGGCCGCGGGCATGGACGATGCGGTGGAGGCCGCCGCGAAGCTCGCGGCACCGGGCGACACCGTGCTGCTGGCGCCCGCGGCGGCGTCGATGGACATGTTCCGTGACTACGCGGAGCGCGGCGACCTGTTCGCCGCGGCCGTGCGAGCGCGGGGAGGCTGACCGCCGGCGCTCTCCCTCCCAGCGCGGCACCGGAGAGGGGGAGCGTGAATGAGCGCATGACGGGTGCGCGAACCACCAGAACGGGGACGGCCGTCGCCGGGTCGAGGCCCGCGGGGAGCACCGGCCCGGGCACGACCGGCGCGGGCGGGGCCGGCACGGCGGGCTCCGAGGCCGCCACCGACACGGGCGGCGCCGGCGGGCTGCGCCCCGGCACCGGCGGGCCGGAGGCCACCGGGGCCAGGCGGGGCTGGGTCGGCGACCCCCGCACGCCCGTCCTCGACCGCCCGCTGGCCTCGTACTACCTGCTGCTCTCCTCCGCCGGCCTGTTGCTGCTGCTCGGCCTGGTGATGGTGCTCTCGGCGTCCGCCCCGCGGTCCTTCCAGGACTTCGGCTCGGCCTACACGCTGTTCCTGCGGCAGGCGACCTGGGCCGGCATCGGCATCCCGCTGCTGCTGGTCGCGAGCCGCCTGCCGATCCGGGTCTTCCGGGCCGCCGCCTACCCGTTGCTGGGCGTGACCGTCCTGCTGCTGATGGCGGTGCTCGTCCCGGGGATCGGGCACGTCGAGAACGGTTCGCGGCAGTGGATCCCGATCGGCCCGTACACCCTGCAGCCGAGCGAGTTCGCCAAGATCGCCCTCGTGCTGTGGTGCTCGGACGTCCTCGTCCGCAAGCGCCGGCTGCTGGTCAACTGGAAGCACCTGATCATCCCGGTGGTGCCCGGCTTCCTGTTCGTCGACCTGCTGCTCATGCTCGAGCCCGACCTGGGCGGCTCGATCTGTGTCACCGTCGTCCCGCTGGCGGTGCTCTGGGTGATCGGCACCCCGCTGCGGATCTACGCCGGGCTGCTCGGCGGCATGGTCGCCGGCGCCAGTGTCCTGGCGATCAGCGCGCCGTACCGGCTGGAACGACTGATGTCCTTCCGGGATCCCTTCGCCGACCCGAACAACACCGGTTTCCAGGCCGTCCACGGCATCTACGCGCTGTCGTCCGGTGGTTGGTGGGGGGAGGGGCTGGGCGCCTCCCGGGAGAAGTGGCCGGATCTGCTGCCCGCCGTGCACACCGACTTCATCCTCGCGATCATCGGCGAGGAGCTCGGGCTGCTCGGGAGTCTGGTGACTGTCACGCTGTTCGGCGTGCTGGGCTACGCGGGCCTGCGGATCGCGCACCGCGCCGACGACCTGTTCATCCGGCTGGCCGCCACGGCGGTCACCGCCTGGATCATCGCGCAGGCCGTGGTGAACATGGGCGCGGTCGTGGGAATCCTGCCGATCACCGGGGTGACCCTGCCACTGGTGTCCTTCGGTGGATCGGCGCTGCTGCCGACGATGGGCGCGCTGGGCATGCTGCTGGCCTTCGCCCGCCGCGAGCCGGATGCCGTCGTCTACCTCGCGGCGCGCGCCGAGGCGCGCCGCGCAGGGCGTGCGGGGCGCGCTGGTCGGGGGTGGCTGCGCCGCCGCCGCGCCGCGCGGGCCGAGACTCCCGAGGCGGCGGTCTAGAACGGTCGAGCTCGGCCCCCCGGAACGGCGGTCCGAGCGGCCGCGCCGAGGCGTCCGTGTGGTCGGCCGATCCGCCCGCGTGTTCGGCCGACCATGTTGCGTGCGCGCCGCCGCGATGTGGAATCGTCAGGGCCGATGTTGCGAAGTGTGCTGCTCGCCGGCGGCGGAACTGCCGGCCATGTGGAACCGGCCCTCGCGGTCGCCGACGCGTTGCGCGCGGACGACCCCAGGATCCGGGTGACCCTGCTCGGTACCGAGACCGGGCTGGAGGCGAAACTCGTCCCGGCTCGCGGCTACGAGTTGGCGACCGTGCCGAAGGTACCGATGCCCCGGCGCCCCTCGCCGGCGCTGCTCACGGTGCCGAAACGGCTGGCCGCCGCCGTCGGCGCGGCGCGCGCCACGCTGCGCGAGGTGCGGGCGGACGTCGTGGTGGGCTTCGGCGGCTACGTCGCCGTGCCCGCCTACGTGGCCGCGCGCCGCCTGGGGGTGCCGATCGTCGTGCACGAGGCCAACCCGCTGCCCGGCCTCGCGAACCGGCTGGGGGCGCGGCTCACGCCGTTCGTGGCCACCTCCTACCCCAGCACCCCGCTGCGCGGGTCCACCCTCACCGGGATTCCGCTGCGCGCGGAGATCCTCACCCTGGACCGCTCGGCGCCGGCGGCGCGCGCGGCGCGGGCCCGCTACGGCCTGGACGCCCACCGCCCGACCCTGCTCGTCTTCGGGGGGTCGCAGGGCGCCCGCTCGCTGAACACCGCGATGGTCGGCGCCGCGCGGGAGCTGACCGGCTCGGGCGTGCAGGTGTTGCACGCCACCGGGCCGAAGAACTACGAGGAGGTCGCCGCCGCGCTGCCCGCCGGGCTGGCCGCGCCCTACCGGGCGGTGCCTTACCTGGACCACATCCCCTCCGCCTACGCGGCCGCCGACATGAGCCTGTGCCGCTCCGGCGCGATGACGTGCGCCGAGCTCGCGGCGGTCGGCCTGCCGGCGGTGTACGTACCGCTGCCGCACGGCAACGGCGAGCAGCGCCGCAACGCGCTGCCGACGGTGGAGGCCGGCGGCGGGCTGCTGGTGGACGACGCCGAGCTGAGCCCCGGCTGGCTGGCGGCCAACCTGCTCCCGGTGCTGACCTCGGCAGAGCGACTGGGGAAGATGTCCGCGGCCTGCGCCGGCACGGGCCACCCGGACGCCGCCCGCGCGATCGTCGCGATGATCCGGCTGGCCGAGCCGACCCGCAGGCGGGCCCGGCCGAGGCACGCGGCGAACTGAGCGACCGTGGCCAGCGCCTTCCCGCCCGCGCCGCGCCTGAGCCCGGCGCGCGTGGGTCCGACGCACGCCCGCGCGCGGCACTGCGGCAGGATGGCCACGTGACGGCGCGAGATCTCCCGGAGGGCTGGCGGCGGGTCCACCTCGTCGGCATCGGCGGGATCGCCATGAGCGGTCTGGCGCGGCTGCTGGTCGCGCGGGGCGCGACAGTCACCGGCAGCGACGCGGTCGAATCCCGGCGGCTGGCGTCGCTGCGCGCGCTCGGCATCCCGATCACGGTGGGCAACGGCCCGGACAGTTTCGACGCGTCACGGCTCGACGGGGTCGAGCTCGTCGTCGTCGCGCCCGCGGTGCCGACCGACGACCCGGAGCTCGCCGAGGCGCGCCGGCGCGAGCTGCGCGTGCTGCCCCGCTCCGCCGCGCTCGCCGGGCTGATGGCCGGGCACCGGGGCGTCGCGGTCGCGGGCTCGCACGGCAAGACCACGGTGGCGATGATGCTCACCGCCGCCCTGCAGGCCTGCGGTGAGGACCCGACATTCGCGGTCGGCGGCGATCCGGGCGAGGCCGGTTCGCACACCCACGCGGGCAGCTCCGAGCTGATGGTCGTCGAGGCGGACGAGGACGTCGGCGCGTTCTGGCAGCTCCAGCCGTACGGCGCGGTGCTGACCGGGGTGGCCGCCGAACATCTCGACCACTACCGGACGATGCCCGCGCTCGCCGCCTCGTTCGCGACGTTCCTGCGCCGGGTCGACCCGGGCGGCTTCCTGGTCGCCTGCGTGGACGACACGGCCGGCTGGGCGCTCGCCACGGCGGCGGCCGATCACGCCGACCGGTGGCGCCGGGCCGGCGGCCCGGACGGGCGCCCGGCGGACGCCGCCGCGCACAGCACCACAGGCGGGCAGGGCACCGCGGGCGCGGGCCGGCCGTGGCTGACGGGGTACGGGTTCGGGTCGTCGGCGGACGTCCGGCTCGTCGCCGAGGAGATCTCGATCGCGGGCACCAGCGCGGAGGTCGTCGTCCATGGCGTCCGGCTGGGCCGGCTGTCGCTGCGGGTCCCCGGCCGGCACCACCTCCTGGACGCCGCGGCGGCCCTGGCCGCCGGGATCGCCCTGGGTGCCCCACCGGCCGGCCTGCTGGCCGGGCTGGCCGAGTTCGCCGGGGTCCGCCGCCGCTTCCAGCCGCTCGGGTCGGCGGGCGGGGTGCGGGTGGTCGACGACTACGCCAACCACCCGGACCGGGTGGCCGCCGCGGTCGAGGCGGCGCGGGCGGCTGCCGGCGGCGGCCGGGTCGTCGTCGCGTTCCAGCCGCACCTGTACAGCCGCACGGCCCTGCTCGCCGACCGGTTCGGTGCCGCGCTGGGCTCGGCCGACGCGGTCGTGGTGATGGACGTCTACGGCGCCGGGGAGCAGCCCGAGCCGGGCGCGGGTGGTGCCCGGGTCGCCGCGGCCACCCGGGCCGGGGCGGCGCGGGCCGGGGCAGCGCGGGTCGTGTACGAGCCGTCGTGGTCGGCCGTCCCGGGCGTGCTGATGGATCTGGCGCGGCCGGGCGACCTGGTCATGACACTCGGCGCCGGCGACGTGACGCAGGTCGGCCCGGAGCTGCTGCGCCTGCTGGCCGAACGGTCGGCCCTGCCGGGCTGACCCAGGCCCCCAGCCCCGGTCTGATGATCCATCGCAGAAGTGTGGCGGCTGGGTGAGTCCATGGACTCACCCAGCCGCCACACTTCGTTTCGAAGCGCTGCCGGCCGGGGGCCGGTCAGCGCAGCGCGGCGAGGACGACGACCGGGATCTCGCGGGTCGTCTGTTCGTGATGGGTGCGCAGCCCCGGCATGCCGTCCACCAGCGCCGCGTACAGGCGCTCGCGCTCGGCCCCGACGGCGGTGGACGCCTCCGCGTCGAACCGGTCGGCGTCCAGCTCCACGGTGACCTTCGGGTGCGCCAGCAGGTTCCGGTACCACTGCGGGTGCGCCGCGGCGGCCATGTTCGTGGCGTAGACGACGAGGCGCCGGGTCGGGACGTCCCGCTCCGGGCCGTCCGGCCTGGCGTTCAGGCTGTCCGGCGTGGCGGGCGGGCCGGACGGCGTGGCGTGGGGGCCGTCCCGAGTGACGTTCGGAGCGTTCGGCGGGGCGTCGGGGGCGCCGTGCGCCGGGTGGCCGTCCACGACGTAGCCCAGCGGGGTGGTGTGCGGGCGTCCGGTGCGCTCGCCGACGGTTGTCAGCAGCAGGAGCCGGGAGCCGGACAGGGTCTTCTCCAGCCTGCCGCCGTTGGCCCGGTACTCGGCGATCACCGCCTGGTTGACCACCCTGAAGTCGAACCCGCGGCTGCGCGGGTCTCGAGTTTCGGTCATCGTCGGTCCTCACCCTTGCCGTCGGGGCACCCGCCGGGAGGGGGGAGTGTTCGTTCACCGGAGAATGTCACGCGGCGCAGTCAACCACCGACTCCGCGCACTGCCCCGCAGGGTCAGGCCGGCAGGCCCGTCGCGTCCTGGTCGCCCGCCCGGCTGCTCCCGGAAAATGCGTCGGTGCCGCCGGCGGCGAGCAGGTCCAGCAGGCGCGGGCCGAGCGTGGTGATCGTTCCGGCGCCGAGGGTGAGCAGCATGACGCCGTGCGTGCCGCCGGCCGCCGCGTCGCCGAGGTCCCCGCGGCCGCCGAGATCGGCGAGGTCGGCGAGGTCGGCGACGAGCCGGCCCGGCAGGTCGGGCCAGGCCACGTAGCCGGCGGCGGCCGGCCGCCTGATCCGCCCGGCGAGGTCGGACGCGTGCAGGCCCAGGTTGTCGGTCTCGCGCGCGGCGTACACGTCGGTCACGTAGACGCGGTCGGCGTCGCCGAAGGCCGTCGCGAAGTCGTCGAGCAGCGCGGCGAGGCGACTGAACGTGTGCGGCTGCGCGACCGCCCAGACCTGCCGGCCGGCGGCGCGGTCGCGGGCCGCGCGCAGGGTGGCGCGGATCTCGGTCGGGTGGTGCGCGTAGTCGTCGACGATCTCCACGCGGGTGCCGCCGGGCGCGCTCGCCCGGCCCACGACGTCGAAGCGTCGGGCCGCGCCCGCGTACGTCCCCAGCGTCCTCAGGGCGTCCGTGGGCGGCACCCCCAGCTCGGCGGCCGTGGCGAGGGCGGCGAGGGCGTCCAGGGCGATGTGGGGGCCGGGCAGCGCCAGGGTGAGCTCGCCGACCCGGTTCCCGTCGCGCAGCACGGTCGAGGTGGAGCCACCGCCGGGCAGTGGGACGTAGTCCACCGCCCGCCACGTCCGCCCGGGGGTGAAGCCGTAGTCGACCACCCGGGCCCGCGGCGCGTCGGCGCGCCGGTCGGGCTCGGCCCGCCGGTCGAGTTCGGCGAGCACCGCGGCGACGCCGGGATGGTCGCCGCAGACGACCAGCCGCCCGCCCGGGCGGACCCGGGCCGCGAAGTCGGCGAACACCGCGCGCACCGAGGCCTCGTCCGGGAAGAGGTCCGGATGCTCCCACTCGACGTTGGTGATCACCGCGAGCTCCGGGTCCAGCCCGGCGAACGCGCCGCCGTACTCGTCCGCCTCCAGGACGAACACGTCGCCCCGTCCGGTCACGGCGCTGCCGCCCAACTGGGCCACATCGGCACCGATGACCGCGGTCGGGTCGACGCCGCCGGCCGCGAGCACCAGGGTCAGCATCGCCGCGGTGGTGGTCTTGCCGTGTGAGCCGGCGACCGCCACGAGCCGGTAGGGCGCGGTCAGCTCCGGCAGCCAGTCCGAGCGCCGCCGGACGGGGATGCCGAGCTCGCGGGCGGCGATGATCTCCGGGTGGTCGTCACGCAGCGCGCTGGAGGCCACGACGACGTCCGCCGCGGACAGCTCGGCGGCCAGCGCCGCCGCGTCGGCGGCGGGACCGACCCGGACGGGGACCCCCAGCTCACGCAGCATGGCGACCCGCGGTGAGTACTCCTGGTCACTGCCGGAGACCTGGCCGCCGGCGGCCAGGTGGATCTGGGCGAGGGGTGACAGCCCGGCGCCGCCGATGCCGAGGAAGTGGACCCGCCGGGCCCGCTCGGGGCGGTCGCGGGGATCGGGGACGACGGGCGGCGGCGCGGCGGCCGGGCCTGCTGGGGCGGCCGGGGCGTCGTCGGAGTGCGGTCCGGTCACGCCACGCAGTACACACCACAGGGCAGGGGTTCGGCGGAGGTGCCCCGGGCGAGCCGGGACCGGTGTGACGAAGGGGACGCGAATCCCATCCGTGTGACGCGCCGCCAGCGTCCTTGACCACCGACGAAGCCGTGCCTACTGTCCGATCCACAGTCGGAAGTTGACATAACTGTAACCGTCTAGCTGACGGTGAAGGTTGAGGCTGCTCGGCTGCTTCCCCGCTCCAATCGGTCGTAAGACCGCGGGCTAACGGAGCCGGGGAGCCCCCCTGCTCGCCCACCGACGCCGCTGGAGGACCGACACCGCATGGCAGCCCCCCAGAACTATCTCGCGGTCATCAAGGTCGTCGGGATAGGCGGAGGCGGCGTAAACGCCGTCAACCGGATGATCGAAGTCGGGCTAAAGGGTGTCGAGTTCATCGCCATCAACACCGACGCCCAGGCGCTGTTGATGAGCGATGCCGACGTCAAGCTCGACGTCGGCCGTGAACTCACCCGTGGCCTGGGGGCCGGTGCCGACCCGGAGGTCGGCCGCCAGGCCGCCGAGGATCACCGCGAGGAGATCGAGGAGGTCCTCAAGGGGGCCGACATGGTCTTCGTGACCGCGGGTGAGGGCGGTGGCACCGGCACCGGTGGTGCTCCCGTCGTCGCCAACGTGGCCCGCTCGCTCGGCGCGCTGACGATCGGTGTGGTGACGCGCCCGTTCACCTTCGAGGGCCGCCGCCGCGCGACCCAGGCCGACACGGGCATCGACACCCTCCGCAATGAGGTTGACACCCTCATCGTCATCCCGAACGACCGCCTGCTCGCGATGACCGATCGCGACATCAGCGTCCTGGACGCCTTCCGCAGCGCAGACCAGGTGCTGCTCTCCGGTGTCCAGGGCATCACCGACCTCATCACCACCCCTGGTCTGATCAACCTCGACTTCGCCGACGTCAAGACGGTCATGTCGCACGCCGGCAGCGCCCTGATGGGCATCGGCCGGGCACGGGGTGACGACCGGGCCACGGTCGCCGCCGAGCAGGCCATCGCCTCCCCCCTGCTGGAGGCCAGCATGGACGGCGCACAGGGCGTCCTGCTGAACATCTCCGGTGGGTCCGACCTCGGTCTGTTCGAGATCAACGCCGCGGCCGAGCTGGTCGCCGACGCGGCCCATCCCGAGGCGAACATCATCTTCGGTGCGGTGATCGACGACGCCCTCGGCGACGAGGTGCGGGTCACCGTGATCGCCGCCGGGTTCGACACCGTGCAGGACCGACGGACCCGCACGCTCGCCACCCAGCGCCGACCACCGGGGCCGGGCGGCGCGGCCGGCGGCCCGCCGCAGCCGGGGGCCCCCGGCCAGCCGGCGGCCCAGCCGGGCTCGGGCGGCGCGCCGAACACCACGGCGCTGCCGCCGATCCCGAACGTGCCGGCGCCGCCACGGCCCGCGCCGGCCCACTCGACCTACCTGCCGCCGACGAGCCAGCAGGTCGGGCACTACGTGCCGGACCCGCTGCCCGACGACCGCGCCCCGAGCCAGGCCGGCGCGCCGGCGGTCGGGTCCGCCGGCGACCAGCGGCCCATGGGCGGGCCGCCCCGCCGGGAGCACCCGGACACGGTCGGGGAGGGCGGCTACGCCCGCTCCGCGCCGGCTGCCGGCGCCCCGGGTACCGGGCACCCTGCTCCCGGGCACGCTGCTCCGGCCCACGCCGCGCCGGCCCATGCCGCCGCGGCCCAGGGCATGCCCCGCGCCGGGCTCGGGCACGCCGGGGCCGCTCCCGGCGGGGCCCCGGGCGCGCCGGGAGCGGCCCCGGCCGGCGGGGCTCCGCCGCAGGCCGGCCGCGGCCCGGAGCCGGCTCGTCCCGGCCCGCGCCCGACCTACCCGCCGCGCCGCCCCGTCCGCCCGGTGGCCGACGACGACGAGCTGGACGTTCCGGATTTCCTCAAGTAGGCGGCGATGCCCGTCCTGGTGACCTCGCGTGACGGCGGCACGAGCATGCCGCCGTACGCGGGGCTCAACCTCGGTGACCACGTGGGTGATGATCCGGAGGCGGTCAGCGTGAACCGGCGGCTGCTCGCGTCCCGGGTCGGCCGGCCGGTCCAGTTCATGCGGCAGGTGCACGGGGCCCAGGTGAGCCTGGTGCGGGCACCCGGACCGCCGCCCGAGGCCGACGCCATGGTCACCGACGCCGCCGGCGTCGCGCTCGCGGTGCTGGTGGCCGACTGCGTGCCGGTGATGTTCGAGTCGCCGGCGGCGGTCGGCGTCGCGCACGCCGGCCGCCAGGGGATGGCGGCGGGCGTGCTGGCGGCCACCTTGAAGATCTTCGACGAGCTCGGCGTCGACCGCTCGTCGATCGACGTCACGCTGGGCCCGGCGATCTGCGGGCGGTGCTACGAGGTGCCCGCGGACATGCGCGCCGACGTCCAGCGGCGGGTTCCGGGCAGTGGGTCGGAGACCCGCGCGGGCACGCCCGCGCTGGATCTCCGGGCCGGGCTGCGCGCCCAGCTGGCGACGGCCGGCGTGGGCCGTGTTGTGCTGTCCGATCGTTGCAGCGCCGAGTCGGGGGATCTCTACTCGTACCGCCGCGACGGGCGGACCGGGCGGTTCGCCGGCCTCGCCTGGCTGCCATGAGCGGCCTCGAGCGCGAGGTGGACCCGCGCCGGCTGGCCGAGTTGCGCGAGCGGCTGACCGTCGTCCGTGACCGGATCACCGTGGCGGCCCGGGACGCCGGCCGCGACCCGGCGGAGCTGACCCTGATCGCCGTCAGCAAGACCCGACCCGCCGAGGACGTCCTCGCGCTGGTCGCGCTGGGTGTCCGCCACTTCGCCGAGAACCGCGAGCAGGAGGCCGGGCCGAAGACCGAGGCCGTCCGGCTGGCGCTGGCCGCCGCCGCGGCGGGCGGCTCGGATGAGCACACGATGTGGTCCGATGATGACCGTTTCCGGGAATCGAGTCCGTTGGCCGACACGTCGGGGGCATGGCGTCCATCACGTGTGGATCAGGGTCCGACCCTCGGGCCGGCCGCCGGGCCCGATGTGCCGGTCTGGCATTTCGTCGGCCAGCTCCAGCGCAACAAGGCCCGGGCTGTGGCGGGCTGGGTGCACTGCGTGCAGTCGGTGGACCGAGCGCGACTGGTCGAAGTCCTTTCCCGGGCGGCAACGGCACGTGGTCGTCAGATTTCAGTGTGCATACAGGTCAATCTGAACATTACGGAGCCCGTCGGTGCACCGGGTGCGCCCGCGGCGCGAAATGCCCTGTCTACCAGGGAAAGTGAGCCCACCGCCGGGGCTGTGGACGGTGCTCGCGGCGGGGCCCTGCCCGCGGACGTACCGGCGCTCGCCGAGCTCGTCGCGGGCTCCGAAGGGCTTGTTCTGACGGGTGTGATGGCTGTCGCGCCACGCGGAGCACCTGCCAGGCCGGCCTTCGCCCGACTCCGTGAGGTATCCGACCGACTTCGTTCCGAACATCCCGCGGCGACGCTAGTCAGTGCAGGGATGTCCGGTGATCTCGAGGATGCGGTCGCGGAGGGCGCGACACACCTTCGGATCGGCACCGCTTTGTTCGGTGAACGGCACGGTGTCCCTTAGAGTCGCGCCCATGGGGCTCGGTCGCAGGGCGATGGTCTACCTCGGGCTCGCCGAGGAGGACGAGGACTATCTCGACGACGACTATGACGACGGCGGTCACGACGCCGTCCGAGGCGCCGTCCGGGACGATCGGCGGGCCACGCTCGACCCGGTGCCGATTGACCGGTCGGTCCGCCGGATCGATGCACGTGAGGAGCCTGTCGCCATGCCGCGACGCCCACCGGTGGAGCATCTGCGACCCCCCGTGCCGACGCCGATGCGCCGCGTAGCGCCCGTCGAGGAGCCCCGGCCGTACCGGATCACGACGCTCCAGCCGCGTAGCTACAATGAGGCCCGTCAGATCGGTGAGGAGTTCCGGGACGGGACTCCCGTTATCATGAACCTCACCGAGATGGACGACGTCGACGCCAAGCGGCTGGTCGACTTCGCCGCAGGGCTGATCTTCGGGCTCCGTGGCGACATCGAGAAGGTGACCAACAAGGTCTTCCTGCTCTCGCCGCACAACGTCGAGGTCACCGAGACAGACAAGCGACGCATCCGCGAGGGTGGGTTCTACAACCAGTCGTAGTAACCAGTCGTAGCCAGGGCAAGATCATCCAGTAGGGTCGTCACCACTTCCCCTCGTCCTCCCGGGAGAGAGCACCATCAGCGCACTTGGAACTCTGCTCTTTTGGGTGCTGACGGCCTACCTGCTGCTCCTGATCGCTCGGTGGGTCATCGACCTGGTGCTCGCGCTGAGCGGCTCCTTCCGGCCGACCGGCCCCCTGGTCCTGCTCTTCGAGATCGTGTACACGGCGACTGACCCTCCGTTGCGATTGATTCGGCGGTTCATTCCGCCGTTGAGGGTAGGTAGCGTTGCGCTTGACCTCGGGTTCCTGCTTCTCTTCATAGTGATCGTCGTTTTGCAGAGCTATGCGCAGAGGCTGTGACTGAGGTCGTGTGCACACCGCGAGTGCGGGCAAGGCAGACTGCCCGCAGACCGCCCTCTCTTCGGGGAGCGGCGATGCCGCACGAGGAGGCAACGTGGCGCTGACACCGCAGGATGTTCAGAACAAGGTCTTCAGCCCGACGAGGTTCCGCACGGGCTACAACGAGGACGAGGTCGACACCTTCCTTGATGAGGTCGAGGCCGAGCTGACGCGACTGCTCGACGAGAGCAGCGACCTGCGCAGGCAGCTCGACGAGGCCCGCCGGTCCGGCGGTGGCGGTCCCGGTGTCCCGGCACAGATCCTCGACGAGAACCAGCAGCTGCGCCGCCAGCTCGAGGAGTCCCGCCGGCAGTTGGCGCAGGCGCAGGCGCAGGCCGCGCAGGCGGCCCAGGCCGCCCGCGAGCGGCCCCCGATGCCCGCCGGCCCGCCTGGCGCGGGTCCGGGTGGTCCGGGTGGTCCGAATGGACCCGGCGTGCCCGGTGGTCCGCCGGTGTCCGGTGGCCCGACGGCGGTCATGCCCGCGCTGGTCGGCGGGGGCGGTCAGGCCCCGGCCCGCACGGGCCCGGGCGCCGGTGGCCAGAACGACGCCGACATCGAGCAGCGCGTCGCGCGGACCCTCGTGCTCGCCCAGCGGACCGCCGACGAGGCGCTGCGGGAGGCCCGCGCCGAGTCGGAGCGGGCCCGCCGCGAGGCGCGCGCCGACGCCGACCGGATCCTCGGTGAGGCCCGGGCGCACGTCGCCGAGCAGCTCGGTGGGCTCGAGGACGACAAGCGCCGCCTCGAAGGCCAGGTCGAGCAGCTCCGCGCCTTCGAGCGCGAGTACCGCACGCGGCTGCGCGCCTACCTGGAGATGCAGCTGCGTGACCTCGACGGCATGCCCACACAGCCGGCCGTCGGGCCGGGCATGCCGGCGCGCCCCGGGCTCAACCCCGGCGCGCCGACACCCACCCCGGCCCCCGCGAGCGTCGGCATGGCGCAGACCGGTGGCGGCCAGCCGCCTCAGCCCCAGCACGTGGGAGCGCAGGCGTTCCAGGGCGGCCCGCAGATGGGCGCCGCGACGCTGGCGCGGGAGAGCAACGGTCACGGCGGGCGCCCGGATCTCGACCCGGGCCGCCGCGACGCTCCGGGCATGCAGGAGTTCTAGGCCAGCATGGTGATGATCAGCGGCGCCCTGGTGGTGATCGCCGCGGTGCTGGCCGTGCTCGGCCTGTTCGGCGCGGCCACCTGGTCGTACACGTCACTGATCGTCGTCTGCCTCGCCGCGGTGCTGCTGCCCGTCGCGGCTGTGCGGCGCGCCGGGAAGAAGACGCCAGCCTAGCCCTCGCTGCGCTGCGCTGCGCGGAACCACGGCTGTTGCCGCCGCGCCCGCGCCGGCGGGGTCTCCACCGGCGCGGGCGAGAAGTTCGGGTGGCCGTCAGCCAACCGTCGGCGGCGCGGGGGCCGTCCTGGTCAGCGCGAAGGTCAGGCCGAGCTCCGCGGATGATCCCCGGTGCCATGCCGGCTCCGCCGTCTGCTCGACCGGTGCCTCCTGGAACACTGTGGCCAGGATCTCGTCGGCGACGGTCGCCGCGTGCTCACGCAACGCTGCCGCCGTCTCCTCCTTGGCGGCGGCCCAGCGCAGCTCGACCCGGTCGGTGATCTCCAGCCCCGCGGCCCGCCGCGCGTCCTGCAGGACGCGCACCACGTCGCGGGCGAGCCCGGTCCGGGCCAGCTCCGGGGTGACGGTCAGGTCGAGGGCGACCGACAGGCCCGACTCACTCGTCACCGACCAGCCCTCACGCGGCGTCTCGGTGACGATCAGATCCTCACCGCCGAGCTCGATGCGCTCGCCGTCCACGGTGACGGTCAGCCGGCCGTCCACCGGTGCCCCGGCGGTGGTGACGGCGGCGGCGACCGCCTTCGTGCGGTTGCCGAAGCGCCGTCCAAGCGCCCGGAAGTTCGGCTTCACGCTGATGTCGACGAGGTCCGAGGTCGCGGCCTCGACGGCGACGACGTTGAGCTCCTCGGCGATCTGCGCGCGCAGCTCCGCCGAGAGGTCGTCGAACGCCGAGGAGCCGACCACCGCGCGCGGCAGCGGCTGACGGGTGCGCAGCCCGCTGGCGGCCCGGGCCGCGCGGCCGAGCTCGACGATCCGGCGCACGAGGTCCATCCGCTCGGCCAGGCCCGGCTCGACGAGGTCCGCCGGCAGCTGCGGCCACGAGGCCAGGTGCACCGAGTCCGGGGCGCCGGGCAGGATGCCGGCGAACAGCCGGGACCACAGCCAGTCGGTCAGGAACGGGGTGAACGGCGACATCACCCGGGTCAGGCCGTCCAGGCAGGTGTAGAGGGTGGCCAGCGCGTTCGGGTCGCCCGCCCAGAAGCGGCGGCGGGAACGCCGGACGTACCAGTTCGACAGGTCGTCCACGAAGCGGGCGATGCGGCGCCCGGCGCGCAGCGCGTCGAAGCCCTCGAGGGCGGCGTCCACCTCGGCGACGGTGTCGGCGAGCTCGGAGAGCGCCCACCTGTCCAGCACCGGGCGTTCGGCCGGGGCCGCGGCGCCCTCGCCCGACCCGTCGGCGCCGGTCGGGCGCCAGTCCGCCGCGCCCGCGTAGAGCGCGAAGAACGACGCGGTGTTCCAGTAGGTGAGCAGGATCTTGCGGACGATGTCCTCGATCGACTCGTGGCTGACCCGGCGGTCCGACCACGGTGAGCCGCCGGCCAGCATCAGCCACCGGACGGCGTCCGCCCCGTGCCGGTCGAACAGGTCGAACGGGTCCAGCACGTTGCCGACGTGCTTGCTCATCTTGCGGCCCTCGGCGTCGAGCAGCAGGCCCAGGCACAGCACGGTCTCGTAGGACGACCGGTCGAAGACCAGCGTGCCCACGGCCATGAGCGTGTAGAACCAGCCCCGGGTCTGGTCGATCGCCTCGCAGATGTACTGCGCCGGGTACTGCTTCGCGAACTCGTCGGCGTTGCGGTGCGGGGCGCCCCACTGGGCGAACGGCATCGCGCCGCTGTCGTACCAGACATCGATGACCTCGGGCACCCGCCGGGCGGTCTCCCCACAGGTGGGGCACGGCAGGGTCACGTCGTCGACGAACGGGCGGTGCGGGTCGAGCGTCGAGTGGTCCGTGCCGGTCAGCTCGGAGAGCTCCGCCAGCGAGCCGACGCAGGTCAGGTGGGACGGGTCGGCCTCGCACCGCCAGACGGGCAGCGGGGTGCCCCAGTACCGGTTGCGGGACAGCGCCCAGTCGACGTTGTTGCGCAGCCACTCGCCGTAACGGCCCTCGCGGATGCGCTCGGGGTGCCAGTCCGTCCGCGCGTTCTCGGCGAGCAGGCGCTCGCGGACGGCCGTCGTGCGGATGTACCAGGACGGCAACGGGTAGTAGATCAGCGGCGTGTGGCAGCGCCAGCAGTGCGGGTAGCTGTGCGTGTAGGTCGCCGCCCGCCACATCAGGCCCCGCGCGGTGAGATCCGCGGACAGCGGCGCGTCGGCGTCCTTGAAGAACAGCCCGCCGACCAGCGGCACGTCGGGCAGGAAGCGCCCGTCCGGCCCGACCGGGTTGACGACGCCGAGGCCGTTGGCGCGGCAGACCGCGAGGTCCTCGGCGCCGAAGGCGGGTGCCTGGTGGACGAGCCCGGTGCCGTCCGTGGTCGTCACGTAGTCCGCCAGGACCACCGAGTGCGGGCGGGCGGACGTCCCGGCGCCCCGGCCGACGGCGGTCTTCCCCGCTGCCTCCTCGAAGCGCTCCAGCGCGATCAGCTCGAACGGCCGGGCGTAGCGGGTGCCGGCGAGCTCGGCGCCGGTGAAGCGCTCGACCACCTCGGCGCCCTCGCCCAGGGCCGCGGTCAGCAGCGGCTCGGCGACGACGAGCAGTTCACCGCCGGCGGCCCGGGCCAGCACGTAGCTGACCTCGGGATGGACGGCGACCGCGGTGTTGGAGACCAGCGTCCACGGGGTGGTCGTCCACACCAGCAGGTGCGCGCCGTGCTCGGCCAGCCCGTGCGGGCCCTCGACGACCGGGAACCGCACGTAGACCGACGGGTCGTCGGTGTCGCTGTAGCCCTGGGAGACCTCGTGGTCGGACAGCGGCGTCTCGTCCCGGGGGCAGTACGGGGTAACCCGGAAGTCCTCGACGAGCAGGCCCTTGTCGAAGATCTGCTTGAGGGACCACCAGACGCTCTCGATGTACGAGGTGTCCATCGTCCGGTAGGCGCCGTCGAGGTCGACCCAGTAGCCCATCCGCTCCGTCATCGCGGAGAAGTCGGCCACGTGGCGCAGGACGGACTCGCGGCACCTCTCGTTGAACTCGGCGATGCCGTAGTCCTCGATGTCGCTCTTGCTGGTGAAGCCGAGTTCCTTCTCGACGGCGAGCTCGACGGGCAGGCCGTGGCAGTCCCAGCCCGCCCGGCGGGGCACGTGGTAGCCCTTCATCGTCTTGTAACGGGGGAAGAGGTCCTTGAAGACCCGCGCCTCGACGTGGTGGGCGCCCGGCTTGCCGTTGGCGGTCGGCGGGCCCTCGTAGAACACCCACAGCGGCCGGTCTGCGCCGGCCTGCAGCGAGCGGTGGAAGACCTTGGAATCCCTCCAGCGCTCCAGCGTCTCGCGCTCGAAGGCCGGAAGGTCGACCCGCGCGGGCAGGGGGCGGAAGGCGGGCGTCGGGGCGTCGGGGGTACTCATCGTGGCTGGTCTCCGTCGGCGGTGGGGCACTCCGGCGGAGGGACGACACCTCGCCGCACACCGGCATGGGCCGGTGGCGGCACGAGGTACCGCGGTACCACCCTCCTTGCGCGCCCGGGTGCGCTTCGCGATCTCTCGTGGACGGCGACCGGGCGGCCACTCTTGTCATGCGGCGGCGGCCGGATCTACTGGGGGCTCACAGCCCTGTTCTCCCGGCGGCTCAGGGTGATCTTCACGGCGCGCTGGCCACCGGGCTCGCACCGCCCCCGGCTCGCTGCGACTGCGCCTGCCGCTACTCGTCCCGTCAAAGCCTTTCCGCGCTTCCAGCGTAGCCGACGGCCAACGGTGATCGCGGCCGCGGATCGCCGGCGGATCACCGGCACCCGTGCCCGGCACCGGGCGGGCACTCAGGCCGGGTCTCGGGTCGCGTCTCGGGCCGGTGGCCGGCCGGCGGGCGGATGACCCGTGAGATCGCACCCGTACAGTGGTGTGTGTGGTGGCCGAGCCGGGGATGGACAAGGGCGTCCCGTACAGGAACACCCAGTACGGGAGCACCGTGAACGCCGGTGCGGCGGGAGTGGGTGCCCCGGGTGCCGCCGACGCGGGCGGCGGCGCCCCGAGCGGTGACGCCGCGGTCAAGCCCGGCCGTGACCGCCTGGTCACCTCGCACCGTGCGGTGCTCGTCGTCGCGCTGACCTCGCTGTGTCTGATCGTCCTGGACATCGGCACGAAGCTGCTGGCCGTCGCCCAGCTCACCGGGCGCGCCCCGATCGAGATCATCCCCGGCGTGCTCGACCTGCGCCTGACCCGGAACTCGGGGGCCGCGTTCAGCCTGGCCGGCGGGGCCACGGTCATCCTCAGCCTGATCGCGCTGGCGGTCGTCGCGGTGGTCGTGGTCACCGCCAGGCGGCTGGCCTCCATCGGGTGGGCGTTCGTCTTCGGCGCGATGGTCGGCGGCGCGCTGGGCAACCTGATCGACCGGCTGTTCCGCGCCCCCGGGCCGCTGCGCGGGCACGTCGTGGACTTCGTCCACATCCACCACTGGCCCATCTTCAACGTCGCCGACTCGGCGATCGTCTGCGGCGGAGTGCTCGCGGTCATCCTCTCCCTGCGCGGCATCGGCCTCGACGGCACGCGCCTCTCCGCCGCCCCGCCACCCGACCCCGGGTCAGCGGAGCCGGCCGGACCATCCGGTCCGGCGGGGCCGAGCCACGCCGGCGGTCCCGGGCCCGGTGACGCGTGAGCACGGCCGACACCGACCGGCGCTCGCTGCCGGTCCCCGACGGCCTCGACGGCATCCGCCTGGACGCCGCCATCGCCCGCATGTTCGGCCTGAGCCGCACGGCCGCCGCCGCGCTCGTTGACGACGGCCAGGTGAGCGTCGACGGCCAGGTCCGCGGCCGCTCCGACCGGGTCAGCGGCGGCGCCTGGCTGGACGTAGCCCTCCCCGCC
>NZ_UBIZ01000310.1:0-60994 GCF_900465275.1 Parafrankia sp. Ea1.12
ACTCCTTCGCCCCCGGAGCGACCGAGTCCTCCAGATCACAGAAGATCTGGTCGGCAGGAAGCCCCTGCGCCTTACCCAACATCTTCACGTTCGAAGCCGGAACAGCCAGACACGACCGGCGAGCACGCAGAGGCATTCTGGTCAGAAACTCCTTCGTCGGGCCGGCTCTCCGAGGCGGCTGGAGAACCGGTGGTCATGGCTGGTCGGGCAGCGCCCGGGCCGGCGCGGCGAGTGGCCTCGCCACGGTAGTCCATGGCGGCTGGGCATCCATGTCGATCGTCACCGACGTGGGACGGGGCACCCGCCGGCCGGGAACAGCCGGCGGACCGCCGGCGGCACCGGCACCCGCGGCTCGCTCCACACGAAAGCAGGACATCCAAGCACCGTCGTCTCGGTGTGCGGGCAGTCACAGAGCCGGCGGAGATCGCCGGGAGCGGGCACCGAGCCGGCGGTGGAGCGGCGCACGTTGTCGACGGGGCACCCTCGGCACCGGCCGACCTGCCGTGTCGCGTCCCGCCGACGGCGAGCGTGGGCGGTCGCCCCGGTACGGTCGGTAGCAGTGGTGGCAGGGCTCACACGCGCGGCGGCGCCCCGGGCGCGTCGTTCGATCGCACGGAGGAGTGGAACATGCCGTTAACCAGCCCCAGCGACGTCTACTACGATCCCTACGACGCCCAGATCGACGCCGACCCCTACCCGGTCTGGCGGCGCATGCGCGACGAGGCACCTCTCTACTACAACGAGAAGTACGACTTCTACGCCCTCAGCCGCTTCGAGGACGTCGAGCCCTGCCTGAGTGACTGGAACACCTACCGGTCCGGCCGGGGATCCATCCTGGAGCTCATCAAGGCCAACATCGAGCTGCCCTCGGGAATCATTCTCTTCGAGGACCCGCCGATCCACGACATTCACCGCAGCCTGCTCGCCCGGGTCTTCACCCCGCGGAAGATGAACGCGCTGGAGTCGAAAATCCGCGAGTTCTGCGCGCGTTCCCTCGATCCCCTTGTCGGGACCGAGCGCTTCGATTTCATCCGGGACCTCGGCGCGCAGATGCCGATGCGCACGATCGGCTTTCTCCTGGGAATCCCGGAATCCGACCAGGAGGCGATCCGGGACCGTCTCGACGAGGGCCTGCAGCTGCGCGAGGGTGAAGAGCTCTCGGTCTCGGCCGAGGACTTCAACTCCGACGAGTTCGGCGCCTACATCGACTGGCGGGCCGAGCATCCCTCCGACGACCTGATGACGGAGCTCCTGAACGCCGAGTTCGAGGACGAGACGGGCACCGTCCGCAAGCTCCATCGAGAGGAAGTGCTCACTTACGTCACGATGCTCGCCGGGGCCGGGAACGAGACGACCACGCGGCTCATCGGCTGGACCGGAAAGATTCTCGCCGAGAACCCCGACCAGCGGCGCGAACTCGTCGCGGACCGCTCGCTCATTCCGAACGCAATCGAGGAGCTGCTGCGTTTCGAGGCGCCCTCACCGGTGCAGGCGCGCCATGTCGCCCGCGACGTCGAACACCACGGCCACACCGTGCCCGAGGGCAGCATCATGGTGCTGCTGAACGGCTCGGCGAACCGGGACGAGCGCCGCTTCGCCGACCCTGACCGCTTCGACGTCCACCGCGACGTCGGCCGCCACCTCAGCTTCGGCTATGGCATCCACCACTGCCTCGGGGCCGCGCTGGCCCGGCTCGAGGGCCGGGTCGCCCTGGACGAGGTCCTCAGCCGGTTCCCGACCTGGGAGATCGACTGGGACAACGCCGTCCAGGCCCGCACCTCGACGGTCCGCGGCTGGGAGACGATGCCCGCCTTCGTCCGGTAGGCCCCGCCGCCATTGACTAGGGAATTGGCAACATTAGACTGCCTTCAACATGGATGATGATTTAGCGAAGGCAGATGATTTAGCGGCGGTATGCGCCGCTGGGTCTTTTCCGTCCTCCCCCGTGCCAGACCCGCCCGTGTCAGCGCGTGACCGGTCCCGCCGACCCCGGCCGACCCCGGCCGGAGGCTGAGGGTATGCACGCGCTCGACGGCGTTCGGATCTACGCGACCCGCGACGGCTGGCGGCGGAAGGACGACCACCACTTCGCCGTCCAGTGCGGCCACCCAGCGATCGGAGAAGAGCATGAGCATTCGAGTCGTCCAGTGGACCACCGGAGGTGTCGCGCGCAGCGCGGTGCGCGCCGTCCTCGCGCATCCGCGCCTGGAACTCGTGGGCTGTTTCGCGTGGAGCGCCGAGAAGGACGGCAAGGACGTCGGTGAGCTGTGCGGCTTACCGCCGCTCGGCGTCCAGGCCACCAGCAGCTTCGACACGATCATCGCGCTGCGGCCCGACGTCGTGCTCTACATGCCGTTGCTGTGGGACGTCGACGACATGGTGCGGCTGCTCGAGGCCGGCATCAACGTCATCTCCACGGCGAACTTCCTCACCGGCCGGTCCTACGGCGAGAAGGACATGAACCGCCTGCACGAGGCCGCGCGGCGCGGCGGCGTGTCCCTGTACGGAACCGGGATCAACCCTGGCCTGGCCGGCGTCGTGGGCCTCACCGCGGCCGCGCTGTGCCGCGAGGTGGAGAAGATATCGATCTTCGAGGCGGCCGACTGCACCCACTACGCGTCGGCCGAGACGTGGCAGGCGCTCGGCTTCGGGTCACCGCCGGACACCCCGGGGCTGGCCGACGCGGCGAAGCAGCGCCAGCTCGTCTTCCAGGACGCGGTCGAGGTGATCGCGAAGGCCCTCGGCGCCGATCTCGACGAGGTGCGCTACGCACCCGAGTTCGGGCTGGCGACCAGGGACCTCGACCTCGGCTACATGACGATCCCGCGGGGCACCGTGTGCGGGCTGAAAGGCCGCTGGCAGGGCATCGTGCGGGGCCGGCCGCTGATCGAGCTGGGCCTGCTGTGGCGGCTGGGCAACGCCATGGAGCCCGACTGGCCGATCGAGGAGGGGTACGTCATGGAGATCCGCGGGCACCCCAACGTGCGGCTCCGCTACGAGTTCGAGTACTCCGCGGACGCCGTGGACCGCGACGCGCACACCGCCAACCCGGCGGTGAACGCCGTTCCGGCCGTGGTGGCCGCGCCCCCCGGCCTGGTCACGGCGGACGACCTCCCACTCGTGACGGCCGGATCCATCGCCGCACCGTGATCTCACCCCGGCCTCGGCGGCGCCCTCGCCGCCGAGGCCGGCACCGGGGCCGGGGCCCTTCGCCCTGGCGGGGTCAGCCGCCGCGGGCCTCGACGAGCGCGCCACGGTTGATCTTCGTCGCCTCGCTGCGCGGGAGCGCCTCGACGATCTCGATCGTCTTGGGCACCTTGTAGGCGGCGAGCCGGCTCTTCGCGTAGGCGATGACCTCCGCGGACGACGGAGGCTGGGCCGGGTCGGCAGGCTGCACGACGGCGTGCACCCGCCGGCCCCACTCCGGGTCCCGCAGCCCGATGACGACGATGTCAGCGATCTTGGGATGGTCGATGAGCGCCGTCTCGACCTCGGCCGGGAAGACGTTCGCCCCGCCGGTGATGATCACGTCGACCCGGCGGTCCACCAGGTACAGGAAGCCGTCGGCGTCGAGGTAACCGAGGTCGCCCACGGTCTCGAAGCCGTCGTCGGTGCGGCGCAGCCGCGGGGCCTGGCCGAGGTAGGTGTAGCCGCCGTAGCTCGACCGCGGCGCGCGCAGGTAGATCTCGCCGATCTCACCGGTCGGCGCCGGTTCGCCGTCGGCGCCCAGGATCCGGACCTCGGTGCCCCGGAAGCCACGTCCCACGCTGCCCTGCCTGGACATCCACTCGTCGCCGCGCAGCGCGGTGATGCCGAGTGCCTCGGTCATCCCGTAGGCCATCACGATGCGCTCGGCGCCGATCAGCCCGGCCCACCGGTGCACCAGCGACGGCGGCATCGGCGCCGCACCCTGCATGATCCACTCGATGCTGGACAGGTCGCGGCCGTCGACGTCCGGCAGGTCGCCGATGCGCTGCAGCATGGTCGGGGTGGCGGTGAACGTGCTGATCCGGTGACGCTCGATCACGCCGACGACCCGGGCGGCGTCGAACTTCTCCATCACCACCAGCCTGTCCCCCGCCAGCAGGTTGTACAGGGTGGAGAACCCGTTGGCGTGGTACATCGGGGCGAGTACCAGGATCACCTGCGGCCGCGGTACCGGGCTCCACTGGTCGACGAACGGCGCGGTGGCACGGGCGTCGAAGACGGCCGGCCGCGCGTTGAGAATCACCTTCGGCGTGCCCGTCGAGCCGCTGCTGCAGATGCCGTTGGTCTGCGGTGACGTCGCGTCGGGCAGGTCCGGGACGGCGAGGTCGGCCGTCGCGTCGATCCACAGGATGTCCTCGGGCCCGAGGAACACCGGCGCGTCGACGGTCTCCCGCAGCCGGGTGAACTCCCAGTCCGGCAGGTCCCAGCGCACCGGCACCGGCACGGCGCCCAGCTTCCAGGCCGCCAGCGCGCTGAACACGAACTGCGGCGAGTTGCGCAGCCCCAGCCCGAGCAGGTCGCCGGGGCCGAGCCCGCGGGCCGCGAGGGCACCGGCGAGCTGGCCCGAGCGCCGATCGAGCTCGGCCCAGGTGAACGCCGGTTCGGTGCCGTCCAGCGCGATGTGGCGTAACGCGATCTCGTCGGGGCGCTCACCGACGAGCTCTCGAATCCGCCGTGCGTAGCTGACCGTGTCGTCCACGGCGTGTCCCTCCGTAGGTCCCGCCGGCTCCCACGGAGGGACGAGTCCGAAACCGACTCCAATAATTAACCGTGTCCGGCGTCGGGCGAAACCGTTGGACGTGATCCGGCCCGTTTCACGGTCCCGGGAGCGCCGCCCGGGCCCGGGTCCGGCTGCCTCCCGCGCGTCGTCGCGGGTACGCGCCAGCGGACGTCCAGGCTGGGTGCGCGGCGGTGGCCCCGACCGGACGGAGCCGGGCCCGGGGCCCGCGGCCGGATCGGGCGAGTCGGAACTCGGCGCTCGGAACATCGCGAGAGGGTCATCATGAAGATCGTTGTGATCGGTGGCGGCGGGCTCGTCGGCTCCCGGGTCGTGGCCCGGCTGGCCGGGATCGGGCACCAGACGGTGGCCGCCTCGCCCCGGACGGGCGTCAACGCCCTCACCGGCGAGGGCCTGGCGGCCGCTCTCGACGGCGCCGCCGTGCTCGTCGACGTGTCGAACTCACCGTCGTTCGAGGACGACGCGGTGCTGCGCTTCTTCGAGACCTCGACCGCCAACCTGCTCGCCGCCGAGGCGGCCGCCGGGGTCGGGCACCACGTGGTGCTCTCGGTGGTCGGCACCGAACGCCTCGCCGCCAGCGGGTACTTCCGCGTGAAGAGCGCCCAGGAGGCACTGGTCGCGGCCGGCCCGATCCCCTACTCCGTCGTCCGCGCCACCCAGTTCTTCGAGTTCGTCGGCAGCATCGCCGACGCGGGCACCGAGGCCGGCACCGTGCGCGTCCCCCCGGTGCGCATCCAGCCGATCGCGGCGGACGACGTCGCCGCCGGGGTCAGCGGCGCCGCGCTCGGGACACCGACGAACGGCGTCACGGAGATCGCGGGCCCGGAGCGGTTCCGGCTCGACGACCTCGTCCGCACGGTGCTGTCCGCCCGTGACGACCCTCGCCCCGTCGTCGCCGACCCCCGGGCACGCTACTTCGGCGCGCCGCTGGATGATGAAACCCTGGTGCCCGGCGACGACGCCGCGCTCAGCGAGACCCACCTCGTCGACTGGCTGAAGGAGTCGACTGGCTGAAGGAACGGTAGGTACCACCCGGTGACGACCTTCGCGCTCATCCCCGGCGCCGGCGGCGCCGCGTGGTACTGGCACCGCGTCATCCCGCTGCTGACGTCGCGGGGCCACCAGGCCGTCGCCGTGGACCTGCCGGGCGACGACGAGTCCGCCGGGCTGCCGGAGTACACCGCCCTCGTCCTCGACGCGGTGCGCGGGCAGGACGACGTGGTCGTCGTCGCCCAGTCGCTCGGCGGGTTCACCGCGCCGCTCGTCGCCGCGCGGACACCGGTGCGCGGCGTCGTCCTGGTGAACGCGATGGTCCCCGCGCCGGGTGAGACACCGGGCGACTGGTGGGGCAACACCGGCGCCGAGGAGGCGCGGGCCGCCACGGCGCGGGCGGCCGGGTACGGCACCGAGTTCGATCCGGAGGTGTACTTCCTGCACGATCTGCCGCGCCAGGTCGCGGCCGACGGTGAGGCCCACCAGCGGGCCGAGAGCGCCGCGGTGTTCGCCTCGACGTGTGACCTCGACGCCTGGCCCGACGTCCCGACCCGGGTCGCCGCCGGCGCCGACGACCGGTTCTTCCCGGTCGACTTCCAGCGGCGGGTCGCCCGGGAACGGCTGGGCGTCGAGGCGGACACGTTGCCCGGCGGGCACCTCCTCGCGCTGAGCCAGCCGCAGGCGCTCGTGGGCTACCTGCTCGCCACCTGACCTCGGTCAGGCTGCCGTACCCGTGTCCCGGGTGGTCAGATCCGGTCGGAAACCGTGCGCGCCAGGTCCTCGAGTGGCCCGTTGTTTTCCGCCGGGTCGTTGCTGCGCACCAGTTTGACCGATACCCAGCGGCCAGCCTTGTTGACGAAGATCCCCCCATCCTCGATATATGCCTCGTCGCCGACTCCTGACAACGGGCGGAGATCGTGGCCTATGCCACGCTCGGCGGTAAGATAATTCTTGGCGGTTTCCCCGACGAAGACCTCAACCTGGGCCGTTGGCCCGCTGGGTGGCGCTGTGTAGGTGCACGTCTCGGCCAGCAAAACGGGGCTGTTGAGCGACGTGCCGGCAAGTTTCTCGGCCTCCGGCCTGGACACGAGCGCGCAGGGGTTCGCTCCCACGCCGGCCGACGGCAGCGCCGGTTCCGCAGGCTTGTTTCCGCTGGTGGCCGGCGTGCGCTGTTGCCCGGGTGCGGGCGAAGGCATCGCCTCCGCACCCGGGGTACCGCACCCGGACAAGCCGAGCGTCACGAGGACCGCGAGTAGGGGCAGCACCGCGCGGCCTCCGACGTAAATACGATTCAGCACAGGAAGATCCACGCTGGCCCCCATTTGTCGGCGCCCGCCCCCGGGAAGCAGCGGCCCGAAATCCGATAGCGACATTCGCGGGGGATCTTCGAGTTCCTCGCCCCGCGAGGCTGTCATCGACGCGGGCCTCACCCGGGTCGGAGCAGGCGGGCCATCTTGCCCTCGAACTCCTCACGGGTGAGAACGCCTGCTTCTCGCAGCTCACCGAGCCTGCGCAGCCGATCATTGAGGTCCGGATCGCCAGGCGGAACGGCGACGGGAGTCGGAGCGGGTGACGCCAGGCCAAGACGGTTCCGGATCAGATCCGCGATCTCCCTGCCGGCACGCTTGTTCACGTTCGTGATCTCCGCCTGGCTATCCGATGCGAGGACGACAATTTTTCCCAGTACCAGCCCGGCAGCCCACTCCACCGAGGAGACGTTCCTCAGCGGGAATTCCTCGCTGGCCCTCCGCTTCCGACCTTCCAAAACGAACAGCAGGCGGCGATCAGTAAGTACCACAAGTCCACCGCCCTTACCGCACGAGCCCCTGGCCAGGCGCTCGACGCGTTCACCCTCCCACAGGTGTTCCGCAAGGTATTTGATCTCTCGGCTGCTCCTGCTCCTGAGCCGCATCTTCTGTTTGGCCTGCTCGATGTCCTCACGCAGCTGCGACATGCCCGGATCCCCCTGACCGAAACGTTATGATTCCTCACCCTCCGCGACAGCGCGAGGAAAGCCGACCAGTGGGCAGCGCGGGCCCCCGTCTGCGAGTTCCGTCCCGCGGACGAGACTGGGCTCGGGTAAGGGCCCGAGCCGACGTTGGTTCATGGGGACATGGTGGCTGTCGTTCGTTCTGTCCGGCGATCTCACCGGACGCATCCGCCGTGAGGGACCGTCCGGAACCGCCGGGGGGCTTGACGGCCGTCAGCAGGAGTGTCCGGCGCGGCCGGACGCCGGGCGGGCCAACTCGTGGGGCACCGTGTCGTATTGCGTCAGGCCGAACCTCAGCGGCCTTCTGCGCCACGGCCGGCAGGTGTCGGGTCAACGCAGACGGGAGGGAACAGCCCGATCAGTCGGGCTGGACGAGACCCGCATCGGCGTGGTCCGGCTGGGAGACGCCGCCGGCGGCGAGGAGCCTGCTGGCCAGCTGGGTCCGCGCCGTCACGTGCAGCTTCCCGAACACGGCGCGCAGGTGGTGTTCGACGGTCTTCTCACTGAGGACGAGCTCCCGGGCAACCTGACGGTTGGTGAGACCCGCGGCGACCAACTTCGCGACGGCGAGCTCCAGCGTGGTCAACCGGGATGCGTCCCGTTCCCGGCGACGGCCCTCCCGAGGTGTCCATCCGCATGCGACCAGTTCGCTCTCGCAACGGTCCAGATATGGACGGGCATCCAACAGGGTGAAGGTGTCGTGGGCGGCCTGTAGCTGCCTGACCGAGTCCGCGGGGCGGCCTGCCCCGCGTAGGAAGCTGCCGTAGGAGTGGCGGAGCAGCGCCCGTTCAAAGGGCAGCTCGATCTGCTCTGCCTCTGCGAGGCCCGCGCGAAAGGCTGCGGCGGCCGCGCCCGGGTTGTCGCGGAGCGCTTCCAGGTTGCCGCGGTTGCGGGCAGCGGCTGCCATCGCGGAGCGGCGCCCTCGCCGCCTGGCCGCCCTCTCGAACCGGATCAGAACCTGCTCGGCCCGGTGGAGGTCGCCGACCTCCACCAGCGCGTCGACAAGGATGTCCTGCCATCCGGATATGCCAGGCTCGGCATCGAGGTCCAGTAGCCCGGACCGGACCGGTGGTTCGAGGACGGCGACGATCTCGGCGGACCGGCCACGGGCCCGTGCCAGGTGTGCCATAGCGATGGCCGCGCTCGCGATGAGGTGGGGAAACCCGCTTTCGGCGAAGACCTGCGTTGTCCCGACGTGTTTCTCAGCCTGTTCCCACTGGCCGCGGGCTGCGGGAACCAGGACGCCGATCTGGTGGCAGTACGGGACCAGCGCGCCGTCGTCGGAGTCGGCCATCAGCGACAGCGCGAGATCGCAGTGGATCGCGGCGTCGTCCCAGAGCCCCGCCCGGTACTCGGCCTGAGCGAGTGTGGTCGTGACCAGTACCCGGAACAGCAGCGAGCGACCCCGGCTGGCAGCCAGGACTCCGCCGAGATCCCGGCGGGCGTCGGCGAGATTGTCGACCAGGGCGTAGATCTGTCCCCGGCCGGCGAGCACGTCCAGCTCGGCCACGGAGGCGACAGCGGGGTCCGGCAGGTCGGCGACCGACTCAAGCACCGCGTCGAGCTGCCCGCTCGCTGCCAGCCCGCTCATCCGCATCTGCCCGATGAGGTCGAACGCCGCGTGGCCGGAACTCAGCTCCAGCGCCCGCCCGGCCCACTCGGCGGACTCGGCGCCACGGAGTTTCGTCGAGTAGAGAGCGGCAAGCCATCCGGCGACCCGAGCACCAAGCAGCGGGTCGGCGTCGGTCCCGCTGTCGGGGGCACAGCGCTTCCAGGCGTTCCGCAGCAGCGTCTCGGCCTCGTCCGCATCACCGCGTTGGAAGGCGAAGCGGGCCAGCAGGTAGTCGCGCCAGGCGGTCGGCCGGAAACCGCGGACCTCGGCCTCCTTCCCGAAGAGATCAGGCAGGTCACCCGTAAGCAGTTGACAGTCCGCCGCCTCCAACATCAGCTGCTCGTACTCGGCACGCGCCGGGGCGAGCCGCGCAGCGGTGGACAGATGGCCCGCGGCGGCGGCCCAGGCCCCCGCGGTCGCCTCCTCCCGGCCCAACCGGGCCAGCTCCGTGGCCAGCGCGCCGTCCGGTCCGGTGGCGGCACGGGCCAGGTGGTGCAGCCGCAGGGCCTCCTCTTCCGCGAGAGCCGCCGCACGGGTGTGCAGCTCGGCCCGCCGCGCCGGTCCCGCCTGCTCGTAGATGGCGGCGTGCACCAGGGGATGCGGGAACCGAAGGCCCCGCGCGACCGGCTGCTCCACCAGCAGCCCCGCCTCGATCGCCTGCTCCAGAGCACGCAGCGGCTCGTCCAGCCCGCCGACCGCCGCGGCCTGGGACAACGTGGGATGCGCGCCGAGAACGCTGGCGGCGGTCGCCAGCTCCCGGCCCTGGACCGGTGCCGCCGCGAGCCTCGCCACGACGAGCATCGCGAACGAGCGCGGCACCGGAAGCGGCACCTCGAGATTGTCGAAGGCCTCGGCCGGGACCTGTTCGAGCAGCGCACGGGCGTGCAGCGGATTGCCCCCCGTGTGGGCCCGCAGGCGGACGCACGCCCGCCAGGACAGCGGCCCGGTGGCGTGCGCGGAGCTCAGGGCCCGCAGCTCGGTGTCGTCCAACCCTTCGAGCAGGATCCGGACAGTCCGCTCGTCCATCAGCAGCCGGCGGAGCCCGTCCGGCAGCTGCGCGTCCACCAGATCCCGGACCATCAGCACGGCGAAAACCCGGTCGGCCCGCAGCCGCCGCAGCGCGAACGTCAGCGCCTGCAGGGACGGCCGGTCGGCCCAGTCCGCGTCGTCGACGACCAGCACGACCGGACCGGAGCGCTGCAACTCGCCGAGCAGGTCGACCAGAGCCTCGCCGGCGACCAGCGGGTCGGGCGACGGGACCCGGCCGGCGGCCGCCGGCCCGCCCGGGAAAACCGGATCCGGCCCGACGACCCTGGCCGCTTCGGCCGTCAGCTGGTCGAGCACCCCGAAACTGAGTCCCGTCTCGTCCTCCTCGCCGCTCGCCCACAGCACGCATCCCACGTCCGTGTCGCCGAGGAGATGGCGGACCAGCGCCGTCTTACCGATTCCCGCCGGCCCCTCGAGCAGTGCGACCCGCGGCCGCCCACCCTGAACCTCGGCGACCGCGCGGCGTAGTTGACTCAACGCGTCCGGCCGCCCCACGAACAGCGCCCGGCCGCCATCCACCAGCCGGGCGGCCGGTGCCGCGGCGGCCGGCGGGGCGGCGGACGCCGGTTCGACCCGTCTCAACCGTCTGGCCGCCTCCGTGGCCGAGCGGTTGACGCTGCGCAGGCCGGCCATCCGTATCAATAGATTGTGGTAGGCGTCTTCCCATGCCTGCCTGTCCCGCAGATCGTCAGGCAGCGGCCTGCCAGACTCCTCAGCGATCCGGATACAGGTGTCGACGAACACCTCGACGTGATCCTGCGCGGGACGCACCGGCCGGCTTCTGCTGATCATTCCGTCGATGGTGCTGCGCTTCAGACGCAACGGAGGTACCCCGGGCCGCCGCCGCGGGGTCTTCGCACTGGCGGCCACCAAGTCACGGATCGACAGGCCCGCGGCGTCCCGCAGTGTCCGCAGCCGCTCCGCGAACTCCGGCCGCGGATCCGGTCCACCGCTCACCCAGCCCCCCACCCGAGGTGATCTCGGGGTGTCCGACGTCGCCGGACACCCCGAAAATGAACAATAACCCGCGCCGTGACCGGACAGTCGGGAGCCGTGACATGCGTCGATCGCCACACCGGTCGGTGGGCGGCATGTGCCGCATTCGTCGGCAGCGCGAGCTCCGGCCCGGGCGGTTCCGCGGAACCGCCGGCCGGCCTGCACAGTTTCGTCGTCGAGGAGGCGGTGTCCGCTGTTCTTGGACCTGTCGGCGAACGCCGGGGCGGGGATCGCGGCGGCCGGGTGGCTGCTGCTCACCCCGCTGCTGTGGTGGGGCACGTCGATCCGCTTCGAGCCCGTGTGGCTCGTCGTCGCCCGCCCGTGGCACCGGCGGCGCAGGTACGAGACGGATCAGCCGATGTTCTTCAGCGCCTCGCGACGAGACAAGGGCGACAGGGCGTCGCCGCGAGCGGTGACGAAACGGCGGACCTCCGCCGGGTCGGTCCAGGCGTACTGGCGCAGCGCCCAGCCGATCGCCTTGCGGATGAAGAAATCCCTGTCGTCGAGGTTCGCGTCGATGCAGGCGTACAGGAGGTCGAGGTCGGTCGCTGCCTTGAACGAAAGCTGGCAGATGATCGACGTGCGGCGCCGCCACAGGTCGCCGTCGCGGCTCCAGCGCAGTACCACGGGACGGATCGCGGCGGGGTCGGCGGCGAGCAGTGGGCCGACCCGGTGGGAGGCGATCTCGTCCACGTAGTCCCACCAGGCGCCGGTGACGACCATTTCCTCGTACATCTCCAGCGTCCCCGCCTGCTGGTAGGCGCGATAGGCGCGGTGACCGGTCAGGTCGATCGCCGCGTACCGCTCCTCCCGGTATGCGGCCTCCCGCCACAGCGCGAGGGCGGTCGCCGTCCAGCCGAGCGGGTCCGTCAGCGTCCGCGCGGCGAAGACGGGGCGCAGCACCCGCGTCCGGACAGGTTTCGGCACACCGCGGTAAGGCATGTCCGACTTCATGTACGCCTGCATGCCGGGCGCCCTCGCCGGATCGGCGGCACCCGCGAGCGCTGCCCGCACTTCCGCCACCAGCCAGCCATCGACCACACCGTCACCTTGCCTGTCCACGGCTCGACATACTGCCCGCCATGACCGACCAGCAGCTCGCGGCCATCCTCACCGGTTCGGCCGACGCCCCCGGTCAGGCTGCCGACTCGCCGACCGTCGGTCGCACCTGTCCATCCGTCCCGCCGCGACGAACTCGCAGCCAGCGGAAGCCGTAGCCGTCCAGGTCGAGCTCGACGGCGCCGCCGTCACCGGCGACCAGGTCACCGCCGGCCTCATCCGCTCCGGCCAGTCTCACCAGCCGGTCGCCGCGCTCGACACCGGCGAGCGCGAGGCGTATGCCGGCAGGCTCCCTGCCGAGGTTGTGCACCGCGACGACGGTCTGGCCGTTGAGATCGGTACGGTGCGCGCGAACACGGACGGGAGATCGGCGCAGTCGAGCACCGTGCAGGTGCCCCAGGCGAACTCCGGGCAGCGCCGGTACGCGCGGATCATCGCGGTGAACCAGGACAACAGTGAGCCGGGGTCGTCCCGCTGGGCCGCGACGTTGACATTCGCCGGCCCGAAGTCGCCTTCGACGACGGGTCCGACCAGTCGGTCGGGCCCGGCGGTCGAGAACCCGCCATTGGGACCACCGGTCCACTGCATCGGGGTGCGCACCGCGAGGCGGCCCTCGGCGGCCAGGTTCTCGCCCATGCCGATCTCCTCGCCGTAGAAGAGGGTCGGCGTTCCGGGCAGCGAGAACAGCAGGCTGTAGACGAGGCGGAGGCGCGCCGGGTCCCCACCGAGCATCGACGGCAGCCGCCGGCGCAGCCCGCGTCCGTACAGCTGCGTCGAGGGGTCGGGACCGAACGCGGCGAACACCTCTTTACGCTCGTCGTCGCTCAGCTTGTCAAGCGTCAGCTCGTCGTGGTTGCGCACGAAGGTCGCCCAGTGCCCGTCCTTCGGCGCGACCGGCCGCTCCCGCAGGGCCGTGGCGAGCGGGGTGGCGTCCTCGCGGGCCAGGGCCAGGTAGAGCTGCTGCATGCCGGGAAGTCGAAGCACATCGTCAGTTCGTCGCCGTCCTCGTCCCCGAAGAACGTTCGCAGGTCCGCGTACGGCAGGTTGACCTCGCCGAGCAGGATCGCCTCGCCGCTGCGCCGGGACAGGAACGCCCGCAGGTCACGAAGGTAGTCGTGGGGATTCGGCAGGTCCTCGGCGTCCAACAAGCCGGCCGTCTCCAGCAGGAAGGGGACCGCGTCGACCCGGAAACCGGAGATCCCGAGTTCCAGCCAGAAACCGATCACCCGGGCGATCTCATCGCGCACGTCGGGATTGGCGACGTCGAGGTCGGGCTGGTGCTTGTAGAACCGGTGCAGGTAGTACTGGCCGGCTTCCTCGTCGTACTGCCAGACGCTGTCCTCCTTGTCCGGGAACACCACGTCGGACGGGCCGTCCTCGGGGGGCTCGTCCCGCCACACGGAGAAGCCGCGGTAGCGCGAGTCGCGGTCGGAACGCGCCGACCGGAACCACGGGTGCTGGTCGGAGGTGTGGTTCACGACCAGGTCGGCGATCACGCGTATGCCCCGGTCGCGGGCGAGGCGCAGGAACTCGACCAGGTCGCCGTGAGTGCCCAGGCGAGGGTCCACGCCGTAGAAGTCGGTGATGTCGTAGCCGTCGTCGCGGTCGGGGGACGGGTAGAACGGCATCAGCCACAGGCAGGTGACGCCCAACTCGTGGAGATAGTCGATGCACTGGGCCAGCCCCTGGAAGTCGCCGCAGCCGTCGCCGCCGGAGTCGAAGAAGGTCTCGACATCCAGGCAGTAGACGACCGCGTTCTTCCACCAGAGGTCGGCTGTCCTGGTCAGCCTCACGCCCGCACCGCTTCCGGCTGCGCCGCCGCCGCGCGGGGGGAGTCCGTGAGTTCCGGCAGCACCGAGCCCGCGAACACCTCGATGAACTCGTCGAGCTGCTGGCCGACGTGATGCAGGAAGATCTCCTCGAAGCCGAGCTCGGTGTAGCGGGCGAGCCGATCGGCGTGCCAGCCCGGTTCGCTGGAGATGTTGACGGTCTCGGCGACGACGGCCGGCGGGACGTGCGCGGACACCGCGTCGAACGTGTCGACGTGGTCGATGTCCCAGCATGCCGGTGGCGGGAACACGTTGGAGCGCCACTGGTCGTGGGCGAGGCGCCTCGCCTCGTCGGCGTCGGGAGCGTAGCTGAGGTGAACCTGCAGGCGCAGGGGGCCGCGTCCGCCCGCGTCGCGGTAGGCGTCGGCGACGGCGCGCAGCCGTTCCTCCGGCCCGTTGACGGTGATCAGGCCGTCCGCCCATTCGGCGCACCAGGCCGCCGTCTCCGGGGACACGGCCGCGCCGACGAGCGCCGGCGGCTCGGCGGGCAGTGTCCACAGCCGGGCCCGGTCGACGGTGACGAGGCCGTGATGGGTGACCTCCTCGCCGGCGAACAGGGCGCGCAGCACGTCGACGCACTCACGCAACCGCGCCGCCCGGATCGGCTTCGCCGGCCAGGGATCGCCGGTGATGTGCTCGTTGCTGGCCTCACCCGTACCGAGCGCGGCCCAGAACCGGCCGGGGAACATCGCGGCGACCGTCGCGATGGCCTGGGCGCTTATCGCCGGGTGGTAGCGCTGGCCGGGCGCCGTGACGATGCCGAACGGCAGACCCGTCGCCTGCATCGCCGCGCCGAGCCAGGTCCAGGCGAAGCCCGACTCGCCCTGCCGGGCGCTCCACGGCGAGAAGTGGTCGGACGACATCGCCGCCCCGAAGCCGGACCGCTCGGCCAGAACGACGGCGCGCAGCAGCTCGCCGGGCGCGATCTGCTCATGGGACGCATGAATGCCGAAAAGAGTCACATCGCGCTCTTTGCCCGTCGAGTGGGTCCTAATCATCCGATGCCCGAACACCTGACGAACTGGCTTGAACACCGCCAGGAGTTCGCCCCGGCCGCCGCCCGGATCAGCGCCTGGTGGGCAGCAGTACCAGCACCGCCCTGGGTTCGCGACCTGTGGGGTGGGATGGCCTGGCACTACAGATGTGTCAGGCCGATCCAGGACCGCAACGGGCGGAAGATCGGGGTCTTCTTCTGCTGGTGGCCGGCCATCCGGCGCAGGATGTCGTCAAGTGCGGTGATGGCCTCGTCGATGTGCGGGCCCTTGTTCAGCATCACGCACTCGGCGCGCTGGCCCATCGCCGCGTCGGTGATCTCCGCGCGCGCCGGTGTGCCGGTCTTCGCCAGCTGGTCGAGGACCTCGGTCGCCCAGATGGTCGGCACGTGCGCGGCGGCGGCGAGCCAGAGGATCTCCTCCTGGAGCTCGGCGAGTCGCTGGTAGCCGCCCTCCACCGCGAGGTCGCCACGGGCGATCATCACCCCGGCCCGCGGGGCCCGCAGCGCCGCCAGCAGCAGCTCCGGCAGGTTCACGAACCCTTCGGTGGTCTCGATCTTCAGGACCAGGCCGAGGTCGTCCCAGCGCCCGGCGGCGCGGATCGCCTCCTGCGCCTGCTCGACGTCAGCCCGGCTGCGCACGAACGAGATCGCGACGAGGTCGGCGATCTCGACAGCGACGGCCAGGGCCGCCTGATCATCCTCGGTCAGCCCTTCATGTGGCACTCGGGTCGCGGGCAGGTTCACGCCCTTGTCCGCGCGCAGCTTCGCGCTCCGGCCCGAGGCGTGCAGCACTCGGACGTCGATGCTGTCTGTGTCGACCCGCTCGATGACGCCGGAGATCTTGCCGTCGTCGAGGGAGACCGGGTCCTGAGGGCGGGCGGCGTCGAAGACGGCCGGGAAGGTACAGCCGATCGTCGGCGGGCCGGCCGGGTCGTCAGGAGAGGTCGGGGCCGGGCGGGCCGGTCGTGGCGACAGATCGCGGGTGAGCCGCAGGAGATCGCCCTGGCTCACCAGGTGGTAGGGCGCCTGGCGCGGCAGCGGTCCCACCTGGCACCGGCGCTCGCCGTGCCGGAGTTCTACGCCGGTCTCCAGATAGGTCGTCTTCCACGCCTGCACGGTGACCGTCGACAGCCCCTGACGGGCCGCGACGTCGGGGCCCTCGGTTCCGGAACGTTCGTGTACCGCCACCACCTGCAGGCGGCGCTGTGACGAACGGGCGTCACGCAGCCTGAGTTCGTCGCCCACCCGCACGCCGGCCAACCACCCGCCGGCGCCGATCAGCGGTACCCGTACGACCCCGTCGCGGGAGTCCATCACCGCCGTGTCGACCGCGCCCGCGGCGTCGTCACCCGTGGCATCGTCGCGTACGGCGACCAGTTCGGCGGTGGCCGGCGTGACGGCGACGCCCCGCAGATCCCGCACCGGGCGAAGCCGCACCACCGCCGGCCCCGACTCGAGCGGCCCGGTGCGGATCTTCGGACCGGCCAGGTCCATTGACACCAGGCAGATCCGGTCGAGATCACGGGCGGCCGCCCGGACGTGCTCGGCCATCGCTCGCCACTCCCGCGGGCTGTCGTGCGCGGTGTTGATCCGGGCCACGTTCATCCCGCGGGCCACGAGGCGACGCACCAGGGCCGCGTCAATCGCGGCCTCGCTCGGCAGCGTCACCATGATCCGCACATCATGCTTGGGTGGCGGCGGGCCCAGCAGCGCGCCTGCGTTCGCCTCGATCCGGTTCCAGCCCTCGTCGTAACCCGGGATGCCGGGCTCGACATCGACAGCATCAGCAGCGAGGGCGGTACCTGACCCGAGTGAGCCACGCAGACTGTCCATGGCAGCGTGCAGGCTGGCCGCGACGCACGGCTCGCACCGGCCGAGTGAAGAAAGGCCGCGCCGTGTGAGCTCCCCCTGAACGGCCCGAATGTCGCGGCTGCGCAGCGCCAGATAGTGGAGCATGTTGCGGGCGCTGCCCCGATGCCGCGGGTGCACCGTCTCGAGGTCAGCGCGCCGCGCCCGCTCCGCCCGGTACAGATCCGCCTGGATGGCCGCCAGTTCGTCGAGCAACAGCAACCCGGCGTCGTCGCCCTGCTGCCTGCCGTCGCCGCGCCTCGTCCCATTCGCCGAAGTCATCCGTCGCCGCTCCCCGCTTGCCACCCGCCTGCTGGGACCGCCGGGCCCCGCGGTCAGGTCGTCCACCACACGTTAATCGTGGGCTTCACCAGAGGCCGTTCCCGTCTTTATCGGTCTTGACCTCGCTGTTCCGGCGTGGCGAGATACTCCACCGTCACGCCGAGGGGCGGATGCCCACGCAGCAGCCACCCGTCGCCCTTGCGGGTACGGCCGTCCGCGCTCGGCCAGCCGTGCCACCCGCGTGCCTGCCAGGCCTGGAACAGGTCTCTGATCCGTTCGCCGTGCGTACACAGCACGCTGTCCTCGGCCTCGTCCGAGGCGAGTAGATCCAGCAGGCTCTCCGTGGAGCCCTCGACACCGAGCACCGCGCAGCGGCGCAGGGGCAGTGCCCGGTCCACGGCCAGCGGGGCAACCGTCTGCTCGCAGCGCAGGGCCGGGCTCGTGAGCACTCGACGGACCGGCAGGTCACGGACCACGACGCCGGCGAAGGCCTTCGCCTGGCGGATTCCACGCGCGGTGAGCGGCCGGGCGGCGTCCACCCCCGTCCAGCCGTTCTTCGGCAAGGCCAAGGCATGCCGGACGATCACCACGGTGCGGGGATGAGTCGCACCACCGGTATCGACAGCGCCGCGGCCAAGGCACGCGGGGGCGAGCGCGACGAGCCCGACCAGGGAGACGGTCGCCAGATCCATACCACACGGCTACCCGCCGTCAGGTTAAGCCCATCCGACGAACGCCCGAACAACAGGATGCGACCGCAAGACCGCCCCCGCCCAGTTCCCACACGCCCTGTCAGCGCGACGAGTTGGCCGGCTGCGCGGCGCGGCCGGGTCACCGGCACCGACCTGCTGACCCGCTTCGCCACCGGCGCCGCGCCGGTGGACGCCTTCGGGATCGGCGTCGACGCGCCGCCCGCGCACACCGGTCTCGCTCCTGACCGGCTGGCGACCTACGACGACGTCTCACAGGCAGCTATGCACGAGCAGTTCGCGCGCCGCCGCGTCTACGTCCACCTGCCCCGCCGGGCCTCGCTCGGACTCTCGCTCCTGGAGGCGACGCACCTGGGCATGCCGGTGGTCGCGCTCGCCGTCACCGAGGCCTACGAGGCGGTACCGCCCGGCGACGGGGCGCTGTCCACCAACCCGGGCACACCGGGAACGCGGCACGCGCCTTCGTCGCGGACCCGCAGCTCGCCCACGCCCACGGAGCGAAGGCCCGCCAGGCCGCGCTCGACCGGTACGGCCTCAACCGCTTCCTGCGGGACTGGGATGCCCTGCTCGGCGACGCCGCCACGGACCGCTGAGACCGCCCTGCGCCGACAGCGAGTTCCCGCGCCAGCTCCACACGCAGACTGTCTCGTCCCGGACGTCTGTCTCGACGCACGGGATACGAGACTCTCGACAATGCCGCCACGACACCTGGCGCGACGCGGAATACGCTCGTGAAATGCATCAGGGAAGTCAGCGACCCGAGGAGTTTCAGCCAGATTCCGTGGCTTCGCCAGGTCGAAAAAAGGGATCCTTCCAGGTAAACCCGGTAGAACAGATGCTGATATTGCTCGGCATAGAACAGGATTTTCCGGAGGAGGACCCACCGATAGCCCGGCCTCGGTAGTCAGTCGCTCCGCCGAGGCCGGTGGGCCCGTGGTCTCCGGGCCGGGCGGCGGGGCTCCGTCACCCGCGGTGGGACAGTCCGCCGAACACCTCATCAACCCACAGGTCTCGGAGCCAGGACATTCCGACGCTCAGGCGCCCGTGTCCCAGGCGAGCTGCGTGAGGTCGACGGCCTCGGACCCCGTGGGCCCTTCGAGGGCTGTGATCGTCGCCCAGCCCTGCCGGAGCAGGGCGACGTCGCTGCCCGGACCGGCCTCCTCCGAGGTCTCACTGAAGGTGGTGGTGAGGTAGCCGCGTCCCCGCTCACCGATCCGGGCCTGCACCGCCCCGAAGGAAGCCAGAGCCGCGGGCCGCACGCCGCGCAGCCGCCCGGGTGGCAGGTCAGGCACATTCACGTTGAGCACGAACGGCGGGCCGCGGTATGCCAGCAGCCAGGCGATGGCGCGGCCCGCGACCAGCGCCGGCGACTTCCAGTGGACGGGCTGCGCTGCGGCGCACGAGACGGCCAGCGCGGGCAGGTCGTGGGTGACCGCCGTGAGAGCCGCCCCGACCGTGCCGGAGTGCAGCACGGCCTGCCCCGTGTTCGGTCCGTGGTTGATGCCCGCGAGCACGACGTCGGGCGCCGGACCGAAAGCACCGCGGACACCCACAAAAACGATCAGAGCGGGAGAGGCGTGGACGGACAGAGCCGTCATACCTGGGACGCCGTCGAGCACGCGTTCCTCAATCAACAGGCGGCCCTGCGACTCCAGCGCGGACAGGGATGCGCTGCTCCCGCTCCGTTCGCCGTCCGGCGCCGCCACGGTCACCTCCAGACCGCACGCCACGGCGGTCCGGACAAGGGTGCGCAGACCACCGCTGTCGATACCGTCGTCGTTGGTGATCAGCGCGCGCATCAGTGGGTGACGTCTTCGCTGGCGGGACAGATGTCCACCCGGGCCGCCAGGCGTTCGATCAGGTCCCGTTCGCCGGTGGCGAGCCCGTGCCGGGTCGTGTTCAGCGCACCGGCCGCGGCCCCGAGGCGCAGCGCCTGGTCCATGTCCGCGCCGCGCGCCAGGGCGGCCGCGACACCTGCCGTCATCGAGTCACCCGCGCCGCGGTGGTCGAGCATGGTGAACCGGGGCGTGCGGACCTCGGCCGTGCGGTCGCCGACCAGCGCCAGCGCCGGCTGCTCCGCGCGAGACACGATCACCGTCTCGGCACCGGAACGGGCCAGCTCCCCCATGACCGCCCGCAGCTCGTCCGGGTCGTCGGAGCCGGCGTGCCCGTCCCGGACGAGATCGTCGTGGCTGACCTTGAGCACCGCGACCCCGCCCTCCAGCGCCGCCGTCAGGCACTCCCCCGACAGATCCGCCACCACCCGGGCACCCGCCCCCGTGAGGTCCGCCGCCAGCCGCCGGTAGGTGTCGACGGGAAGCACGCCCTCACCGTCAGGGCCGCCGAGAACCGCCACACCGGCGTCAAGCCCTTCGACCAACGCCGTGTCGTACAGCCCGTCGAGTTCGTGGCGGGTCAGCGGCGGTGCCGGAGCCGTCGCCACGACCTCGCGCCCTCCCGCGCGCCGGTCGTGCACATAGCCCCCGTTCTCGCCACCCACCGCGACCGGCCGCACGACGACACCGCTGCGTCCCAACAGGGTCGTGAGTACCTCGCCGGTCTCCCCGCCGAACGGTGCGCACAGCCGGGCCTCGACGTCCAGAACCATCATCAGGTGCGCGATCCACACCCCCTGACCGCCGGCGTGCAGGTGGATGTCGCTCGCCCCGTCCGGGCGCGCCTCGATCGTCACCGTCAGCAGCGGCGACGGGGCGAACACCATAACCCGCGGTGATCGGGATCGCTCCCCGCCGATCTTCCGTGGTTCCGGGCGCTTCATGACGGATGCCGTCACGCCCTGGCTGTTCCCGCCGGCCGGGCCCCGACACGCCCTGCCGACCACCGGTCGGCCGACCGCGCCCGATCAGGCCAGGAGAACTCGCGGCGCGGGGCGCAGGAAAACACCCAGACCTCGAGAAAGACCCGAACCACCATCCAAGGCTAATTCGGCCAGCATCCGGAAGAGAAGTCTCATCGTGGGCCGCGGGTTTGCGGCGGCTTCCGCCGGGCAGGGCGGCCACACGTAGGAATTTTCGTCGGCCGCCGCCATGAACCCGAGGAGCGGCCGACAGACCACATGTAGGTGTCATGCCACGCGACGACTCGGCGGATGCCGGCGGGCGAACGCGACAGATGGCTGGAAATGACGGACTCGCGGCTGTCGTCAGTCGTTCACTGGCGGAGTTCGGAACTCTCGTGGGGCAGGATCCCGAGCGGGTCACCGGGGCACGCCGGACGGACTCCGGATGGTCGTTGCTGGTCGATCTCACCGAGCTGGAGCGCATCCCGTCGACGACCAGCGTGCTCGCCACCTACCGGCTCGACGTCGACGAAAGGGGCTGCCTGGTGGGTTATGAGCGGCTGCGGAGGTTCGTACGCGGCGCCACCGACTGAGCGCGTACACGGCCGATATGGGTCGGTAAGCCGGAGACCCGGCACGGCGGAATTCGGAAGAACGTGAGTCATGACGGTCGATCGCGGTTCTCTTGCCGGTCCCCCGCGGTTGCGCGCGCTGAGCGGGCCGCGCTCGGACTCTCTCGCCGATGTACTGGAGAGAGTTCTCGACAAGGGAGTCGTGATCGTCGGCGACGTCGTCATCAGCGTCCTTGACGTCGAGTTGCTCACGCTCAAACTGCGGCTTTTCATCGCATCAGCCGACACCGCACGCGAAATGGGTCTGGACTGGTGGACCACCGACCCCTTCTACAGCCGTGAGGCGCGATCGCTGCAGCAGGAGAAGGAGCGGGAACTGCGCGACGAGACCATGCGGGCGCTCCATGAGGAGAACGAGGAACTGCGCTCCAGACTCGCCGTTCTCGAGAGTTCGGTGCGGGAGCGTCTCCCGTTCCGGGAGGCGGCCGCGGTCGAATCCCGGGCAGAGCCGTCCACCGGAGCCCCGGTGGAGGTGGCCGCCCGCCGCGACGAGCCGCGGCCGTTCTGGGCGCGGGACGCGGAACGGAGGCATGACGGTGGCCCCGGAAGACGCTGACTTCGGCAGCCTCGGCGAACTGGCGGTCCAGCTCGCACCTGGCGTCCTGGACGAAGCTGTGGCCGAAGCCCGCGAGGTCGCGCGTGGGCAACTCGCCCGACTCCTGGCGCGGGAGATCACCAGAGCCGCCTGCGAGCGGGGGGTGGCGAGCGCGACGTGCTCCTCGCCGGCGGGCGCGGGCCGACGGGAGCACAGTGAGCACCGCCAGGCCCACCGCGACGGCCCGGTGCCAGCCGGCCACGGCGGCCCCGGGCCAGGCAGCCGCGACGGGCAGTCGCCCGGGGGCGTCGAGCGGGCCCGGGCGCTCTACGCCTACGGGATCGTCCCCGCCGGTACCGACGTTTCGGGCCTGCCAGGCCTCGCCGAGGGAACGACTGTCTGTGCCGTCACTCGCGGCCAGGTCTCGCTCGTGGTCTCGGCCATCGACCCGGAGCTGCTGCGAGACGTCGAGGAGGACCTGTCGGAGACGGGACGTCTCGCCACCCTGGCCCGCGGCCACGATCAGGTCCTGCGGGAACTGCAGGATCTCGCGCCCGTGCTGCCGCTTCGGTTCGGAACCGTCCTCCCCGGCGAGAGCGAGGCAGCCGTCGTCCTCGACGATCCCGACACCGAGCTGCCGCGCGCCCTCGACGCGCTCCGCGACGCGCGCGAGTGGGGATTCCGGATCGACGCCGCGGGACCGACCGAACCCCCCGCGAGCGGCGTCCTCCGGTCCACCGGCGCGGGCGAGTCGACCAGGGCCACGCCCGCGCCGGCCCCGCCCTGCGCGGCGGGCGCCGCGGACGCGGGGAACACCGCTCGTCCGGGCGCGGGCACCGCGTACCTCTCGGCCCGCCGGGACGAGCTGCGTGAGGAGGAACGACGACGCGAGGAGACAGCCCGGCTGGTCGAGTGGACGCACCGGGAGCTGCTCGTCCACGCGCGTGACGTGGCCCGCCGTCCTGGCCGGCCGGACAGGGTCTTCGACTGCGCTTACCTCGTCGACCGCGGCGAAGAGGAGGGATTCCTCGACACGGCGGAGCGGCTGGGTCCGCCGCTGGAGGAGGCCGGGTACGTCGCCGCGGTGACCGGGCCGTGGCCGCCCTACTCCTTCGTCCATCTGACACTGGGCGGGGACGGCGGGAGCGGCTCCGACCGCGGGTCGGGTTCCGCCGAGGCGGGCCCGGCGGAAGCGCTCCGCGCGACAGCACCCCGTGCGACAGCGACCCGCGAGGGAACAACTCGCGTTGCGGCGGGAGCGGCGCCCGTCCGGTTCTCCGTCCCGACCGGGGATCGGCCGGGTGACGATCCAGAGTTCGAACCAGGTGAGGAGCGTGGCTGATCAGCAATTCGTCCCGACACCGCGGTACCGGGGCGGTGGCGTCGGTACCCGGCGGCGGCCGGGGGACCACCCGGGAGGGCGGCCCGCCCGCAACTCGGCGCAGCCGCTCGCGGACCTGCTGGACAGGCTGGTCGACACCGGCGCGGTCGTCAGCGGCGACGTGGTCGTCGCCCTCGCCGGCGTGGACCTTCTGAGGATCGATCTTCGTCTGCTTCTGGTGGGCGTCCAGACCGCACTCGAGGGAACCGGCGAGGTCTGGCCATGACGACCGCCGGGCGCGGTGACGACCGGCGCCTGCGGCTCGACGCGGACCCGCAGGACGTGGGGCGCGGGCTCGGCCAGCTCGTGGTGGTCGTCCTGGAACTGCTACGCGAGGTGCTGGAACGACAGGCCATCCGCCGGATGGAGGGCGGGGGGCTGACCGCCGCGCAGATCGACGACCTCGGCCACGCGCTGCTGGAGATTCGCGCCAGCCTGGTACAGGTCCGTGAGTCGCTGGGCCTGTCGGCGCAGGAGGCCGAAGCCGCCTTCGCGCGTGCCGGCCAGCTCCTGGCCGCGGACGACGACCGGGCCGCCCGCGGGCCGCAGGCCGCGGCACCGGAGTCCCGCGGGAAGCCGACCGACAAGGACATGTCCCGCCAGGAACAGGCCGGCCCGGGCAACGCCAGAACCAGGTCAGCCGTCCCGGAGGCGGGTGAATCCAGGGCAACCGTCCGGAGGCCGGGCCTCCGGGAGAAGGCGAGGACAGCGCCATGACCGTCGCCAGCTATCCCATGGGACGGGCGCCCAGGCCGAGCGGACTCGCCGACGTCCTCGACGTCGTACTCGACAAGGGCATCGTCATCGACGCCTACGTGCGCGTCGCCCTGGTGGGCATCGAGATCCTCACCATCGACGCGCGCATCGTGATCGCCAGCGTCGACACCTACCTCCGGTTCGCCGAAGCCGTGAACCGGCTGGACATCCAGCCCAAAGAACAGGTGGCAGGGCTGCCGGGGCTCATGCGCGAGGTCACCGAAAGCTCGTCCCGGCACCGTGTCAAGGGAGCCCTGGGCGGGATCAGGGAGACCGCCGAGGACGTCGCCGAGGCGCTGCGCGGATCGTCCTCCTCCGACCAGAACGGGCGCGGGATGCCTGCCGAGCGGTTCGCGCCCGCCGAGCGCCGCGGCGGCCGGGAGGGGTGAGCCATGCCTGTCGTGCTGTACGGAATCGTCCGGGCAGGCCATCCCCTCCCGGACCCGGACCCGGACCCGGCGCTCGGCATCGGCCATCCACCCGCGCCACTGCGGCTGGTGCGTTCGGGCCCCCTCGCCGCGGTCGTCAGCGGGACGGCGGACATCGGCGAGCTCGGGGAACAGGAGGCCGTCAGACACCTGGAGATCCTCCAGCGGCTGCTCGTCGACGGCCCGGTGCTGCCGGTACGGCTGGGAACCGTCGCGCCGGACGAGGACGCCGTCCGGACGGAGGTACTCGAACCGGTCCGTGACAGCCTTCCCGAGCAGCTGGACGCGATCGACGGCCTGGTCGAGCTGCATGTCGACGTCGAAGAGGCGGAACAGACCGAGCTCGCGGAGGCGGTGGCCGCCACCTCGCTGGCCCACGCCCCGCCCCCGGAGGACCTGGACGGCCGGATCCAGCTGGGGCAACAGATCGCGGAACTCGTCGTCGCGCGCCGCACGGAACAGGCGCGGGCGATTCTGGACGAGCTGCGCCCGCTGGCACACGCGGACCGGCCACGCAGGCACCACGGGGGGCCGGAGGATCCCGCTCTCAGCTGGGCGTTCCTCGTCCCCGCCGACGCACTGGCCGACTTCGACGCCGCTGTGGAGCGGATCCGGGCGACCCGGCCGCACCTGACCGTCGAGTACGTCGGACCGCTACCCGCGGTCGACTTCGTCGAGTTCCCCGCCCGAGTACTCACCGAAGCCCGCGAGGCCGCCGTGGACGGCGGCTCCTTCGGCGGGTCGGGCCGATGGGGCTGGGGCGAGGACAGAACCGGGTCCGACCGACCGAGCAGGGCCCGGGAGAGAGAGGAGCTTCGATGATCAACGTCAAATGTGCCCTGGCACTCGCGGGAGGTTATGTCCTCGGCCGGACGAGGAAGGCCAAGGCGGCCATCGGCCTCGGGCTGTGGATCTCCGGTCGCAACTATCACGCGAAGGACGTCGTGCGCGACCAGGTGGTCCGGCTGTTGCACTCCGCGGACGGCGAACAGCTGATCAACCAGATCAGGGGGCCGGCCACGGAAGCCGGCCGGCGCGCCGCGGTGGCCGTGTACGAGGCCCAGATCGATCGGCTCTCCGATGCGCTGACCAAGCGCACGGAACGGCTGACGGCGACGCTGGGCGACTCGGAGAAGGTTGTCCGGGACTCGGAGAAGGTTGTCCGGGAGGGAGCCGAGGCCGCCGTCGGAGGCCTCGTCGGTGCCGTGACGCCCGGTAAGCTCCGTGATCGCAAAGGCGGCGGTCAGCCGTCCTCGGAGCGCACCGACGAACGTGGCCCGAGCGGCAACGGCCCGGTCGACGAGGACCACGCCGAAACACAGAACGCCACCGGCCGCGACAGGACGGAAGCGGGCCGCGCGGCCGATCAGGACGACAGCGACGAGGGCGGGACGGAGCCGGCCGCCGAGCGGCGGGTCCCGGACAGGTCCGCCGGACCGCGCCGGGACACCAGCCGCGAACCACTCGAGCGGGCGGCGCAGGGATCCACCGGTGGAGGTGCGCGATGACCCGGACGACGGAGCAACCAGACGGCCTGGTCGGCGCCCTCCTGCGCAGTCCAGCGAGCAAGAGGCTCGCCGACCAGGCGGGAAACCTGGCGAAGGCGGGCGGCAGCCGGCTGGCCGGGCGGGTCGGTGAGCGACTCACCTCCAGCACGGACAAACTCAACGGTCTCAGCGACTCCGGTGGGCAGATCTCGTCCCTCGCCAAGGGTGCGGGAAGACTGGCCGAGGGCCAGTCTCCACTGAAGGCGGCGGCCGGGACGATCATGTCGAACGTCAAGGACAAGGTGAAGGGGGCCTTCGGCGCGGCCAAGGGCAAGGCCGGTGGGAAGAGCGGGCCACCCAAGGCGATGAACATCGAGGAGTCGGTGGACATCGGCGTCCCGGTGTCGGTCGCCTACGACCAGTGGACGCAGTACCCCGAGTTCGCCAAGTTCATGAAAGGCGTCGAGGCGGTCGAGACCAAGAGCGAGACCGATCAGAACTGGCGGGTCAAGGTCTTCAAGTCCCGGCGCAGCTGGCAGGCGAAGGTGACCGAGCAGGTCCCCGACCGCCGGATCGTCTGGACATCCGAGGGAGCGAAGGGCTCGGTCAAGGGCGCCGTCACCTTCCACCCGCTCGCCGACGACCTGACGCGCGTGCTGCTGGCGATGGAGTACTACCCCAGCGGGTTCATGGAGAAGACCGGCAACCTGTGGCGCGCCGGTGGGCGACGGGCCCGGCTGGATCTGAAGCACTTCCGCCGCTTCGTCATGTTCAGTGGGGAGGCCACCGGCTCCTGGCGGGGCGAAATCCGGGACGGAAAGGTCGTTCGCTCCCCGGACGAAGAGCAGTCCGAACCCCGCGAAACCCGGCGATCCGAACCCCGCGACACCCGGGAGGAGGCGCGGAGCTCGGAAACCACGCAGGCCGCACAGGACAGTGACGACCAGGGCGCGGCGACGTCCGGGGAATCCGAGGAATCCGAGGTGCGGGCCGGGTCGAAGTCCGACCAGCCCGCCGGTGCCGACGAGCCTGTCCGAGCCTGAGGCGGCCTCGTGGCCGGGCGTTACGGCCGTGTTCCGGGGCAGGCCTCTTGCGCAGGGCCACATCGTCGCGGACGTCTTCCGTCAGGTTCGAGTGACCTGGATCGTGGCCAGCGCTCGGTCAGCGGCGTCGGGCACGGCCATGCCCGCTGACACACCGCTGAGCAGGTAGCGCAGCACCGGTCCGGTGATGCGCTCACCCGGCAGTACCACCGGGACACCAGGCGGGTACGGGGTGAGTTGTTCGGCCGCGACCCGGCCCACCGCCAGCTCGGGTGGGACAGCTTCGGTGGGACCGAAGAAGGCGTCGCGCGGCAGATCGACCGTCTCCAGCTCCAACTCGGTGGGGTCCGGCACCTCGACCGGCGTCGGGCGCTCGAGGTCGGGCGCGGCGTCGACAAGCCGACGCAGCGCGGCCAGCAGACGCCGCCCACTGCGGGCGTCGTCGGCGAAGGTGAACTGTGCGCAGACCCGCCGGTGATCACACATCCCCATGTCCAGCTGGGCGTGCTGGCGTAGCCAGTCCGCGGCCTGATAGCCGCTGATCTCCAGCCCCGCGGTGTCGATGACGATCTGAAGGCGGTCCAGGTCATGGGACGCCTCAGCGCCGCACAGCTCGTCGGTCATGACGTGCAGCCCCGGCAGCTGCTCGATACGAGCACGTAAACCGTCGGCGAGATCGAGAGCGGCCCGCAGCAGGGTGGAGCCCTGTTCCACCATCTGCCGGCGCCAGCCGTCCATCGCCGCGTACAGCAGGACGTTGGGGCTGGTCGTGGCCAGCAGGTCGGCGCAGGCCCGCAGATGCCGGGGGTCGATGAGGTCGCCCTGCAGGTGGAAGACCGATCCCTGTTCGAAGCCGGCGCCCATCTTGTGCACGCTGACCACACAGACGTCCGCACCGGCGTCCATCGCCCACGTGGGAAGATCGCGGTGGAAGGGCAGGTGGGCACCCCACGCCTCATCCACGATCAGTGGACGGCCACGACGATGGCAGATCCCGGCGATCGCGGAGATATCGGCACACGTGCCACAGGGCGTCGGGCTGGTCACCAGCATGCCTGCCGCGTCCGGGTAACGCTCCCAAGCTGCCTCGACATCCCCCGGTGACGGTGGATGGGCCAGGTGCCGCCCGGCGTCCCACCGCGGACGCACCCAGCGCGGCCGCAGACCGGACAGGATCAGCCCGGCGATCACCGACTTGTGCGCATCACGCCCGACGAGGAGATCGCCTCGGCCACCCGCCACGGCAAGCATCGCCGCCTTGACCGACAGCGAACTGCCGCAGGTGGAGAAGAAAGTGTGTTCGGCCCCGACCGCGTCCGCCATCAGCTCCTCAGCTTCCGCGACGAACCCACCTGAGGTCTGCCGGTCGTCAAGCCCGGACGTCGCGAGGACATCACCGCGGAACGCGTCGTCTCCCAGGACCGCGCGGACCCTGAAGTCCGCGCCCCGGCCCTGCTTGTGCCCGGGCGGCGTGAACCCATAGCGACCGAGTCGGTGATAGTCAGCGAGCGCGTCCAGGATCGGTGTCTGTGCGTGATTCATCCCCCATCGATACCCACGACACGCATTGCTCACCCAAGTTCCGGCTCTCCCGATGTGGCCCGCTTAGCGACGGACGCCGGTTCGCCGGTTGATCTCGTTGGCGAATCTGGTGTTTGTGGACAGATTCTCGAACGGCGGATTCGCGGCGTCCTCCGTCGCGATCAGGTCGGGCTGATTCCCGAACCGGACGGGGGAAACCGGATCGGTGGTGTCAGCCCCGGCCATGGCCGGGGCTGCGTCTTCCGGCGGCATCATGGGCAGGGCTTCGTCTGGGCGGCCTGCGCCCCACTCGCCGGCGGACTCGCCAGACGGCGTTGCAACACGACTGCGCATGCGGGCAAGCCGCCCGACGGCAAATCCAGCCCAGAGCGCCGCCACCACGAGAAACGCGACCCTGCCATGAGCGTTCCCGCGAGCCTCCGGACGCTGGTGTGAAAACATCTTTTGCCTCTCGAGATCTTTAGTACCGACAGGAGGTCCCGACTCACGGATTCTCCCGAAACTTTCGGCTGCGCACCGAAAACAGCGGGAATCGTGTCCGGCCCGACCGCGCGCCGCTGACGCATGCCAGGAGAACATCCGCCTGTACCGTTCGCCCCGGCCTGGCCTCGCCGATCACAGGTACCAGGAACCGCCCGGCCGGCTGCGGCGTCATCGCAGAAGTTTTACCCGGCCGTTCCTGCACCTGCTCCGGCCGCTGCTGTCCCCTGTCCCTAAAACCTCGGGGCACCGGACGGGACGAGGAAGGGCCCCTCGCCGGCACGGCGGGGTTCGTCCCGCTGCGCCCCGTCGGCGGCGGCCCCGCGACGAGCAGAACCGACGGTCCGCGATGACGCTCCACCGCGGGTGACGAACCCGTCGACTACTTGATGACGGCGTCGATGGTCTTCTTGATCGCGCTTGGCTGGGCCGGGCTGTGTGGGGCCTTCTCCTTCGCCTCCAGCAGACGTTCCCCGATCTCGGACAGCTGCTTGCGACCGAGCTTCTCCCGGACCTTGGGGAACCAGCCCTCTTCCTCCTCCTCGATGTGGCGCGTCACGTTCTCGATCAGAACGGTCGTCTTGGCACTAAAACGTTCCGCGTCGGACGGAAGAGCGGCGAGTTCCACGGCCAGCAGGTCAGCCATGTGGTGCTCCTCATACGACTCGAGGATCTCGTCCCCCAGGTCGGGCAGAAGGCTCCGCACCTCCGGATACATGACCTCGTTCTCGATGTAGGTGTGCACGGTGAGCAGCTCGATGATCTTCTCGACGAGCTTGCCCTTTGCGGTGACGGCTCTGTCTCCCACCTGCTGGAACTGCTTGAAGGCGGCCTTGATGTCCTTGTGGTCGGCCTTCAGGAGCACGATCGCGTCCGTCGACATCGAGCTTCCTCCGAAATCTTGTCCTGGGTGGGCGCTCGTTGCGGCGCGTCCCCCCGACGCTGGCAGACAAACGCACGGCGGCGCTCAGGCTTCGCCTCGTCGCCGGCCCGAAACCCTCTGTTCACCGGTAAGCCTGCCCGGATACTCGACCGTTCACCCCGTGACGGGGGCACGATCCACGGCGAAGCGTGCACCCGACCCTGACTCGGCTGGTGCGGCTCACGGGTCCCTGATTCGGTCGTGGCGGGCGGGGGACCGTGAGGGACATGGCCCGCGACGCCTCCGGCGGCCCGGAGATCACCGCGAAAGACTTCCGGACCTGGTCGGCGACCGTGCTCGCGGCGGTCGCACTTGACCATGAGCGCGCCGCTGGCTCGTGAGAGGGCCTCCCCGAGCGCGCGCAGACGCGCCGTCACCCGGATGTGCAAGGAGGTCGGTCGACCTGGCCGCGCCAGGCTCCGGTCTCGCTGCCGCGGCTCTCGATGAACGCCTTGAACCGCTTCAGATCGGCCTTCACCCGCCGCGGGAGGTCGCCAGAGACCTCGACATACCCGGCCGTTCAACCATCCGGAAAGAGCCGCCGTCCTTGCTTCCGGCGGTCCCACCACACGTGAAGCCGCACGACTCCCTGGTTGAGCTCTGCGCTGAGACCGCCGGCGGACGAACGCCATCCCCGGCCGTCTCGTCATGTCCACCGCCTCGTCATGTCCACCGCGCCGGCGCCAGGACAGCCCAGCAGGACGACATGCGTCAGGAAGGTGGGCAGGCGCCGCCTTCGTCACCGACCGCCCGCCCGATGCCGGAGGACGCCATTGCCGCACCTCCCGCATCACGGCTGATGCGTCCGTTCTGACCCAGGTCTGTTCGAAAGCCGCCGGAAGCAAACGGGAACGTGTGCCGGGCCTTGGCACGGGTACGCGTCCGTTGCACGCCACCCGGCGCCAGCGGCTCGCCGGCAAGCGCCGATGCCGGTGGCGAGCGGCTGCTGCATCGCAGCTGGCCAGGTCGTGAAGCGTGCGAGAAGAGGTCGACATGCGCGGATCCGAACGGCTGCTCGATCGGCTTGAGCGAGAGCAGAGGCTTGATGCCCCTGCGGAGGCAGTCTCGGGCTTCTGGTCGGCGGCGCTGCGCTCCGAGCGGTTGCGCGATGTGCTCAGCGGCCGGCAGCTCGGGCATCCGCTGCATCCCGCGGCGATCCTCGTCCCGGCGGGGACGCTGCTGAGCGCGACGATGCTGGACACCACTGGTGGCGCCGCCCTCCGCCCGGCCGCGCGACGGCTCGTCGGACTCGGCCTGCTGTCAGCCGGACCGGCCGCGCTCGCCGGGTGGTCGGACTGGCTCGACACGAAGGGCGCCGAGCGCCGGGTCGGGCTCGTCCACGCCGCTTCCAACGTGGTGGGACTCGCAAGCTACGCGATCTCATGGCGCCAGCGTCGTCGCGGCGCGCGTGGGCTGGCCGCCAGTCTCGCGGGTGCGGCCGCCCTCGGCCTCGGCGGCTGGTTGGGTGGTCACCTCGCCTACGCGCTGGGGGTGGGGGTGGACACCACCGCGTTCCAGCGGGGGCCGGCCGAGTGGACGGACGTGCTGGCGGCCAGCGAGGTCACCACGGAACTGCGGCAGGTCGAGATCGATGGGGTGCCGGTGTTGCTGACCAGGGTCGACGGTCAGGTCGTCGCGATCAGTGACCGCTGTACCCACCGGGGAGGCCCGCTGCACGAGGGCGAGCGCACCGGCGGCTGCGTGCGCTGTCCCTGGCACGGAAGCCAGTTCGAGTTGGCCTCCGGCGAGGTCGTCCAGGGCCCCGCCACCCGTCCGCAGCCGGTCTACGAGGTCCGCGAGACCGGCGGGCGGGTCGAACTCCGCCGCTCGGAGGTCCGGACGCTACGCGCCAACCCCGTCGGACCGTCGCCCAGCCCGGACGCACGGCTCCGGATCTCGGCCGAAGGCCAGGCGGTGACCAGCGCGGCCATGCATCGCACGACCCAGCACATATAACGAACCACACCCCCCGGGTGGGAGACCCGAGCGCCCGTCGCGGTCCGGCCCTCCCGCCGGATCGGCATGCTGGTGACACCTGCCCAAAGGTCTAGAACGCCTCGCAGACCGGCGCTGTCGATGCCGTCGTCGTCGGTGATCAGCGCGCGCAGGCGAGGACTGCGCCGTCCGCGAAGGCGGGACGGTTTCGCGGACGGCGCCGCGGGGAGGGCGATGACGGAAGGAGCAGCTGACGGCGCATGGCCGCCACCGAGGCCGAGATCCGGGTGTCGGGACACCCCACAGGCCCGCTCGGAGCGGGCTGCTGATGGGAGAGGTGAAGCTGTTGAAGCAGGACGAGATCGTCTCCGCCGTTCGCGGGACCGCCCGGATAGACAGCGTCGAGCACGCCGAGGCCGCCGTGCGGGCGACTCTGTCGGTACTCGGCGAGCGGTTGTCCGGCGGGGAGACCAAGGACCTGGCCTCCCAGCTCCCGTCGCCGTTCGCCCAGGCGCTGCCGCCAGCCGGCCGTGGCGAACGGTTCGGGCTCGACGAGTTCTATCGGCGCGTCGCCGAGCGGGAAGGCGAGGGCTGCGACGAGGCGCATGCCCGCCAGCATGCCCGGGCGGTGGTCGCGGCGCTGAAGGCGTCGATCAGTCCGGACGAGTTCGAGGACGTCGCTGGGCAGCTCCCCAGCGACTACGCCGACCTGTTGGGCCGCGAGCCGGTCATCCACTACTGACCACGGACCGCACGCCGCTGTGCGCTACTCGAATCGGAGAGGCCTGCCGTGCTCGCGGCGGTGCGTATCGCAGCACGGTTCCCGTCGAACTCGTGCTGTCGCACTGTGACGTCTCCGTCCGCTGCGATCGCGACGAACACCTCGCCGAGCCGGAGCGCTTGCACCCGCGGCTTCTTCTTTGGTTCTCACAAACTATGGAGAATCACGCGGTGGCCGCCCCCACTTCACGCCACGCCGTATCTACGCATAGAGACCACACGGCGATCGCTGCTGACGCCCTGTCAGAGTTGATCAGGTAAGCGCGATCAGTGCGCCGACGGCGAAGGCGGCTGCCGCCAGCCACGCCAGGGTGGGGAACGCGCGAGCCCAGCGCGGTGGCGCTGCCGTCTTGACCGGGGCCGGGACGGCGGCTGGTCCGGGTCCCACCGGGCGCAGCCGCCCGGCTGCCAGCGGGCCGCCGCCGGCCAACACGGTCGCCATGTCGCCGACGTCGCGACCCGGTCCGGGCTGGGCTGGTGGTCTGGCCGCCGAGCGTTGCGGGACGAGCACCAGTTCCGGGCCGTCGGCCGCGCCGAGCCGCACTCGGACCTCGTCGAACTGGACGCGCACGGTCGCGGTCCGCCGCCCGTCGCACCACATGCCGTTGGTGCTGAGGTCACGCACCGTCCACCCGTCCCCGCTGGGTTCGAGCTCGACGTGTCGCCGCGACACCCGGCTGTCGGCGACGACGACGTCCGCGTCCCGCCCACGCCCGACGACGGCCAGTCGTTCGCCGGGCAGTATCACCTGGGTGGAGGGCGTCCGGACACGCAGCGGTACCGGGCTCATCGGTTCCCCATTTCTTCGGTCGGCAGGTCGGGCCGGTCAGGCCGGTCAGGGCCGGTTGTTCGAGGTCAGGCGGTGAACACGGTGTCGTCCTGGACGACGACAGCCACCGGCGCCAGCGGGGCCTTCGCCGGACCGGCCACCGGTGCCCCGGTCGCCGTGTCGAACCTGCTCCCGTGGCACGGGCAGTTGATCGTGCCGCCCGCCACCGAGCCGACGGTGCAACCCTGGTGGGTGCAGACGGCCGAGAACGCGAGCACCTCGTCGCCGGCACTGCGCGTGAGCACGACGCCGACGTCGTCAAGAACCAGGCCACCGCCGGTCGGCACCTCGGCGAGGCCGGCAAGGCGCTGCCCGCCCCCCGCCCCGGCGCCGCCACCGCCGTTCGCGGCCGCCGTCGCCGGTTTCGGCTCGGCCGCGTCGCTGCCGCTCGCGACGACGTAGCCAGCGACGCCGGCGACCACAGCCACCAGGCCGGGTACGGCCCGGCGCGACAGCATCCCCGCCGGGGCCGCCGGGTGTGCCGCTTCTGACATGGTGCCCTCCGTGTTCGGTTGTCCGACGACCCACCTGAACGCCGAACGATGATCGAGATGACTCGGCTGATCGAGATGGCTCGGTTAGACGTGCGGGATGCCCGAGCGCGTGAAGAACCACAGTGACGCCGTCAGCCACAGCACGACGAGGGCGGTGAGCACGGCGGAGCCGAGCACCGGCAGTGCCCATCCGGGCAGCCCTTTCGTCCGCAGGCCGATCATCTTCGCCGCGTAGGCGCCGTAGAACGTGCATCCGGCGAGGCTGTGCAGGAACACCCGCGAGTCCGCCGTGGCGAAACCGAGTGACCAGATGCAGTGAAACGCCACCGGCAACGTGAAGATGAACGCCGCGCTACCGCTCCACCGGTGCAGGATCGCCGCCCACGCCGGAGCCGACCCGGCACCGGGCAGTCGGCCCCACATCCACAGTGCCGTGGTCAGTTGCACCACGAGCAGCAGCGCGGCGGCCGTGGTGAACCAGGCTTTCATCGGCAGCGGGCCGGAGAAACCGAGCGTGTACAACGGCCGGCCGGCCGGATCGTGCGTCTTTGCGTACACCCCGAGTGAGACGGCTACCGCGGCGCCGACGAGCAACACGCCGGCGATCCCGATACCGCCCGTCGCCGGTCGAGCCCGTTCACTGGCCGTCGTCATGATCAGCCTCCATTGACGCCCTGATTCACACGGTCCTGGTTCCCACGGTGCCGTGGGAACCAGGACAAACCTGTCGTGCCGGGACAGCGCGAAAACATCGGGGGAACCCCTGGCACGGACAAGGCACGCCGGTCGTCCGATCAGGGGATCGGCACCTCGGCGACGTGCACCACCTCGGTCCGCGACGTCAGGTACGCCGGCAGGTAGCCGAGTGCGGCGCTGGCGTCCGCGGCCTCCACCGTCCAGAAGATCGTGTGCCGGGCGTCGGCGGCCTGGCCGTTCCTGCCGCAGGAGGCGAGCGCCCGGCCGTGGCGCAACGGGCTGTCGAACCCGCGCCAGGCCGCGAACGCGAACCGGCATTCGGCCGGCTCATGTCGGTGACACAGGATGTAGGTCGCCATGAACAACAGCGTGGCGCCGGCGACGCGACCGGGTACATCAGGGAACCTCCTAGGTCCCGACCATCTCGGGCCTGTCGCACCGACGACCCGGGTACTGGATCGCTGGCCGGCAGGGACGACAATCGCCCGATGGGGGAACGGGGTTCGCTGGTCGGGCGTGACCGGGAAATGGCCGCGGTGGGCGCCGCGTTGGACCGGCTCGCCTCGGCGCGGCGCCGGCCAGGTTTCGACTGGATGGAGATCCGTGGCGAGCCCGGCATCGGTAAGAGCCGCCTGATCGGCGAACTCACCGAGCTTGCCGACGCCCGTGGCCATCTCGTACTGCGGGGCCACGGCGCCGAGCTCGAACAGGACATTCCGTTCAACGCCCTCGTCGATGCGCTCGACGACTACCTCGGCGCGGTGGATCCGGCGCGGTTGCGCCAGCTCGGCGCTGACCGGCTCGACGAGCTGGCCGCCGTGTTCCCGGCGTTGCGCTCGCTCGGGACCGTGCCGACCGGCAACACCTCCGAGATGCAGCGCTGGCAGACCTACCGGGCGGCACGAGCGCTCCTCGAGCTGCTCGCTGCCGACCGGCCGCTGGTGCTGGCCCTGGACGACCTGCACTGGGCCGACACCGCGTCGGTCGAGCTCGTCGCTCACCTGCTCCGCCGGCCGCCGAAGGCGCGGGTGCTGCTGGTCGTCGCGGTGCGGCCCCGCCAGGTGCCGAAGGCGCTGGCCGCGGCGTTGTCGGCCGCGGAGGCGTCCGCCGTTGTCGCGGCCACCGACGGCCAGGCCGGGACGAACTCACACGCGACCGTGGGCGTTCGACTGGAGCTTGCCCCGCTGTCGCCCGAGGACAGCGACTCGCTGATCAGTCCGGTGACCCGTGACCCGGCTGTCCGGCGTCGCTGGTATCGGGAGAGCGGCGGTAACCCGTTCTACCTCGAACAGCTTGCCCGCACCCGCACCCGCACCCGCCCGCTGTCCGCAGCTGCCGGGCCGTCCTCCGTACCGCCGGCGTCGGCGGCCTCGACCGGCCTCGACGGACCGGACGACGTGCCGCCGGCGGTGACGGCGGCGGTCGGCGCCGAGATCGCACAGCTGCCCGAGGTCGTACGGCGGTTCGCGCAGGGCGCTGCTGTCGCCGGCGAGGTGTTCGAGCCGGACCTGGCCGCCGAGGCCGCCGCGCTCCCCGAAACCGACGCCTTCGAAGCACTCGACGCGCTGGTCGCGGCGGACGTGGTGCGACCGACCGAGATGCCGCGCCGGTTCACGTTCCGGCATCCGATCGTGCGCCACGCCATCTACATGTCCGCCGGGCCGGGCTGGCGGATCGCCGCTCACGCACGAGCGGCTGATGCGCTCGCCGCCCGAGGCGCCGCGGCCACCGCCCGAGCCCACCACGTCGAGCGTGCCGCCCGTCCCGGCGACGAGGCCGCGATCGCGCTGCTGACCAAAGCGGCCGCGGCCAGCCGGCTACGCGCGCCGGCAGCCGCCGCGCACTGGTACGCCGCCGCGCTCAGACTGTTACCGGGCGGTGAGTCGAGCCCCGGCCAAAGTGCCGACGTCGACGTGGACGCGGACGGCGGGTTGCGGCGACTGGAGCTGCTGTCCCGGCTGGCTGCCGCACTCGACGCGAGTTACCAGCCGCAGCAGGCCCGCGTGGTACTCGACGAGATCATGGGTCTGATTCCGCGGGAATTCGGTGCCGAGCGGGCTCATCTCGTCGCGCTGCGCTCGGCGGTCGACCACGTGCTGGGCCGGCACGGCGAGGCGCGTGCCCTGGTGTTGGACGCCGTGGCGAGCGCCGAACCGGGCACCCGAGAGAGCTGTCTGCTGCGGCTTCAGCTTGCCATCGACCATTTCTACACCGGTGAATACGATGGGATGCGCCGCTGGCAGCAGGAAGCGCACGCGCTCGCTGGCACGCTCGACGACGCCCCGCTGCTGGCCGCCTCGGCCGGACTGCTGGCGGGTGCCGAATACATGGTCGGTGACGTCCCGGCCGCGATCGCCGAGGCCGCCGGCGCGGCACGCCGCTACGACCTGCTCTCGGACGACCAGGTCACCCCGCACCTCGACAAGCTCGCGTGGCTGGGCTGGACCGAGGCGTTCCTCGAACGGTTCACCGACGCGCTACGCCACCTCGACCGGGTCGACGCGCTGGCGCTGCGCAACGGCCGGGGCAGCATCGGCACACTGACGGCAGTCGCACGGTCGCTGGTCCTGACATTGCGGGGACGGTTGCCGGAGGCCTCGGCGGCGGCCGAAGCCGCGGTGGAGGCGTGCCTGCTCACCCCGCACCTGCCCTTCCTGTCCTGGGCGCTGGCGGCGCGGTGTGCCGCGGCGACGCTGGCGGGGGACCTCCCCGAGGCGCTGCGGTCGGGCGCGCAGGGAGCGCGGGCGGCCAACCCGGAGACTGACGCCGTCTCCGTGATGGCCGGTTCCTATTTCGCGGAGGCGCTGGTCGAGGCCGGTGAGCCCGACCGCGCCGTCGATGAACTACTGGGTGCGGCCGGCGGCGCCGAGCTGCCGCGCATCGAAGCTCCCATTCGGCCGTACTGGTACGAGGTGCTCACGCGGGCCGAACTGGCTCGCGGGATGCCGGAGGCGGCCGCCGGCTGGGCGGTGCTCGCCGAGCGGACGGCCGCCGACGCCGGCGGTGGGCTCGCGGGACGGAAGGCCTCGGCGATGCGAGCGAGAGCAGCCGTCGAGTTCGCCAGGGGACAGTCGTCGGCCGCCGCCGCGTCGGCGCTGGCCTCAGCCGCCGAGGCCGAGCGGGCCGGCCTGCCGATCGAGCTCGGCCGGTCGCTGATCGTGGCTGGGCGGGCGCTGGCCGCCGACGGGCAGAACGCGCGGGCGGTCAGCGAGCTGCGCCGGGCCGAGGCCCGACTCGACGCATGCGGTGCCAACCGTCCCCGGGACGAGGCGGCCCGGCTGCTGCGCCAGCTCGGCGAGCGGGTGTCCCGGGGCGGTCGACCGTCGACGCGGACCCAGGCCCGGGCCGCTCAGACCCTGGCTCATCACCAGACCCAGGCGGTCGTCCTCAGCGTGGCAGCCGGCACGCTCAGCACCCGAGAACGTCAGGTCGCCGAGCTGGTCGCCGCCGGCCAGACGAACCGCCAGATCGCCGCCGCGCTGTTCGTCAGCGAGAAGACCGTCGAGAGCCATCTGACGAAGGTGCTCGCCAAGCTCGGCGTCCCCACCCGAGCCGGCGTCGGTTCCGCGCTCCGTTCCTGACCGGCCCATTCACGAACCACTGCGTGGCGCTGGCCGGCACTAGGGGTTTCCCTGATGTTCGGGTGCCTCCCCGGAACCCGAAAGTGACCTTCGTGCCACACGGCACGTCGGGTCACCAGGGAGGGGACGCCGTGTGCGTTTCGCAGGGCTCGTCGAGGCTGGCCGGTTACATGGCCGACCTGCTCGACTGCAACCGGCTTGTCGCTGGCGGCGACCGGCGGGCCGAGACCTACCTTCGCCGCGGCATCGCGTTCTGGATGGTGCGTGACCACCACCGGGCCATCGCCGACCTGAGCGCCGCGATCGAGGCGGATCCCCGACTGCCCGACGACCGGCTGGCCTACGCGCACTACCGCCGGTCGGTATGCCGGCACCAGGTGTTCGACCTGGCCGGCGCCGAGGCCGACGCGTCGGCGGCGATGGCGCTCGACCCCGTCTCGTACGTCTACACGGCACGGGCCATCGCCCGCTACTTCGACGGCGACCCGCACGGCACGCTGGCCGACGCCGAGTCGGCCCTGCTGCGCGACCCGAACGACTGGGAGGCCCGCGCGTTCCGGGCCCGGGCCCGGTTGGAGCTCGGTCTGCTGGCCGAGGCGGTCGAGGACTTCGGCTGGGTCATCGCCGACGGCCGGTGCGAGAAGTACGCCTCCGAACTGCACCTGCAGCGTGCCGAGGCGTTGCTCGCACTGGGCCGGCCCGAGGCGGCGGCGGCCGACTGCACGACCGCGATCGACGTCAGCGCGCACGAGCAGTCGCACTGGCCGTTCATCGTGCGGTCCCGCGCGCTGCGCGCCCACGGCCCCTACCTGCTGCGGGCCCGCGCCTGGCTGGCAACGGGCGACCTGCCGACGGCGCTGGCCGACTGCTTCCACGCCGCGACGATCGTGCCCGAGGACCCGGCTGTCTACGAACTGCGGGCGCAGGTCTACCAGGCCGCCGGCCTGTTGGACGAGGCGATCCACGACCTGGCGCGCGCCGCCCACCTCCATGCCGCCTACCCGGACTCGGATCTGCTGCCGGCGGCCGCATGATGATCGCCGATCTGCCCTTCCTCGGTGTCGGGCTGAACTACGAACCGCCGATGCACGACCAGTACCTCGCCCACTACGACGAGATCGACTACCTCGAACTGCCGACCGACGCGTTCCTGCTGCGGATGCAGTGGGACGACGAGGACGGCCGGACGGCCTGGCGGGACCGGGCGGTCGAGATCGCCGGCGCCTTCCCCGTCGTGGCGCACGGCATCCGGATGGGGCTGGCCGACGCCGCGCCGTACCGGACGTCCTACCTCGACCGGCTCGAGCCGTTCCTGGACCTGATCGACCCGGTGTGGTTCAGCGACCACCTCGACCAGGGGTCGGTGTCGGACGGAGCGCAGCGCACCGAGCTGATGCACGGCATTCCGATCGCCTTCACGGCGGAACAGGCGCAGGCTGTCCGCCGCAACATGCAGACCGTCACCGACCGGGTCCGGCGGCCGCTGCTCGTCGAGAACACCTGGTACGACTACATGATCAAAATTCCGGGTGCGATGGACGAACCCGAGTTCGTCCGGCAGGTGCTCGACGGCACCGACCACGGCCTGCTGCTCGACCTCACCAACACCTGGATCAACGCCCAGAACTACGGCTTCGACGTCGATGCGTGGCTGGCCGCCGCACCACTGGACCGGGTCGTCGAACTGCATGTCGCCGGCGGCGAGCTGCGCACCCGGGGCCCGAAGGCGGGCACTTGGCACGACAGCCACAGCCGTCCCGTTCCCGAGCAGGTGTGGGCGCTGGTTGCGGATGTCGTCGCCGCCGCACCGGTTCGCGCGATCACCCTCGAATGGTCCAACGACGTGCCGTCGATGCCCGAGCTGCTGGACCACCTCAGCCGGGCCCGGCAGCTTCTTCACGCCTCGCCCTTTTACCAGAACAAACATGTCGCCGCCCCGGAAGGAATATCGCATGTCACTCCAGGCAATGCAGTTCGTCATCGGTAAGGCAGCCACAGACCAGGCTTTCCGGCAGCGACTGAAGGCCGATCCACTGGAAATGGTCGTGCACATCTCCGCGCGTTATGCCTACGAGTTCACGCCGGAGGAGGTGCAGGCGCTCGCGGCGATGGACTGGGACGGCCTTGACGGCGTCGCGCAGGACCTGGACGAGCGGATCTCGCGCGTCCGGCTGGGCGGAAGCAGTTCGCTGACGAACCCGACCTGCTCCTGCACGCCCGAGTCGGGCAGCAACCCGGACAAGTGAGCCGGCCGAGTCGGCCGTTCCTGCTCCACTTCGCCGAAGCCGAACCGTCGCCGTCGCCGTCGCCGGCTCGGGCGGCGGTGGACGTGCGGGACCTGGTCGCCAGGCTGATGCCGGCGTTGGCTGACCGGACAGCGGCGGAACCGGAGCCGGTCGTGCTGCTGCTGGCCTATTCGCGCAACCCGGACACGGTGCTGCTCGAGCGTGCCCTGCTCGCCCGGGGTGTGCCGTGCCGGCTACTCGGGGCGGACGACTTCCCCACCGACGTCACGGTGACCTGGCGCGGCGACGGGAAGCGGACGGGCGGCGACGTGTTCGGCCTCGACTCGGCGCAGGTCCGGAGCGTGTGGTTCGGGCTCGCCGGGCCGACCGGTGTACCGGCCCGGCGCCTGCCACCGTTCGAAACGGGCGAATGGGCCGACGCGCTCGCCGGCTGGTGGCGGAGCTGCCCGGCGCCGTTCGTCAACGACCCGGACGCCGGCAGCCGGGCCGGCAACAAGATCACATCATTGGAGCACGCCGCGGAGGAGGGCCTGACGGTGCCGGACACGCTGGTCACCAACGACCCGGATCAGGCCTTGGCGTTCTGCCACGCCTACGGCAGCGCCGGGGTGATAGCCAAGTCGCTGAACAGCCACTACGTCGAGCTGGACGGGCGGCGCCACAGCCTGTTCACCCGCGTCCTGAGCGCCGCCGACCTCGCCCTGCTGCCGGCGACGCTGGCCGCCGCGCCCTGCGTGTTCCAGCCGCTGCTCGACAGCCGGCTCGAACTGCGGGTGACGGTCGTCGACGAGCAGGTCTTCACCGCCTCGACCGCTACCGCCGACCTCGCGGCGGCGGGGCTGGCGGGCAGCGGTGACGTGCGGCGGGTGCGGCGCGCCGTGCCGATGACGGCTCACTGTCTCGACGACGACGTTGCTCACCGCTGCGTGCGGCTGGTCGCCGGCCTCGGCCTGCGCTACGCGGCGCTCGACCTGATCGTGACACCGGACGGCGACCACGTGTTCCTGGACCTCAACCCGCGAGGCGGCTGGTGGTTCGCCGAGCAGCGGGCCGGTCTGCCGATCAGTGACGCGGTTGCGGGGTTGCTGTCATGACGGTCAGCACGCAGGCCCAGCAGCGGCAGGCCGCGCCGGCACCCGCGGCCACGGACACGGACACGGACACGGTCTGGGACCGGCTTGCCGACGCCGCCAATCCGGCCCACTACCGGCCGAAGCGGCAGAACGGGCTGGTCTGGCGCGAGCTGCGATCCGCGCGGGGCGAAGAGTACGTCGTCGTCCAGAACCCCGACGCCACGACGTACCGCAAGATCACGATGGCCGAGTTCTACCTGTTCGAGCTGATGGACGGCAGCCGCAGCGTCCAGGACCTGGTCGTCGCCTACATGATGAAGTACCACCGGTTCGCACTGCCGCTGGTCCTTCGCCTCGTGCGCAACCTGAAGGTCGGACAGATGCTGACCGACCCGCCCCGGTTCGTGTTCGGGCCGTTGGGCGAACAGCTGCGCCACCGGCCGGTGAGCTCGTTCGCCACCGGGTTCGCGAAGTCCTTCGTCCGGCGCGAGTTTCCGCTGCACGGGCTCGACGGCCTGGTCGACCGCGCCTACGACCGGGGCGTGTGGGTGCTTTTCACCCGGCCAGCAAAGATCGTCATGTTCGCGGTGGCGGTGCTCGGCGTGCCGCTGCTGGCCTGGTCGCTGTCGTCGTCGGCGTCGGGGCTGGCCGACCAGTCCCTCGTCGTCACGGTTCCGACGTTGTACGGCTGCCTGCTGGTCGTCGCCGTACTGCACGAACTGGCGCACGCCTTCGCGGCCAAGTCCTACGGCCGGGTGGTTCGGCGCGGCGGACTATCGATCTTCTACGGCTCGCCTGGGATGTTCGTCGACACCCAGGACATGTGGATGGAGCCGCGCGGGCCGCGGATGGTCTCGGCCTGGGCCGGGCCGTTCTCCGGGTTCGTGCTCGCCGGGCTTTCCGGCATCGTCCTGGTGGCCACGCCGGACGCGCCGTGGGCGGCAGTGGTGGCGATCTTCGGCACCGCTGCCCTGGCCGTGAACCTGGCCCAGCTCACGCCGCTCATCCAGCTCGACGGCTACTACATGCTGATGGACTGGCTGGAACTGCCGAACCTGCGAGCCAGGGCGCTGGGGTTCGTAAGGGGGGAGCTCGCAGGCAAGGTCCGTCGCCGGGAGCGGTTCGACCGCACCGAACGCGTCTTGACGATCTTCGGACTGGCCGCCGCGGCGTACACCGGCTACGTGCTCGTCCTGGCAGCCGGGTTCGCCTGGGTCCGGGCGAAGACGATGGTGAGCGACGCGGTCGCCGTGCCGAGCCTTGGCCGGGTCCTTGCCGCCACGGTGGTTCTGCTCCTGACCCTTCCGCTGCTGTACGTGCTCGGGCAGCGGCTGTGGCGGGGTGGCTCGTCGCTGGTGGTGGCGAGCCGGCGGCTGCGCCGGTTGGCCGCGGAGCGCCGCTACCGGGAGCGGGTCGCGGTGCTCGCGAACGTACCGCCGGTCGCCGAGCTGGGGAAGGCGTACATCCAGTGGATGGCGCGGCGGACCACCGAGAAGGTGTTCCGGGCCGGCACCATGGTGGTCGCTCCGGACGAGGTCGCCGAGGTCTTCTGCCTGGTGCTGTCCGGCGAGGCCGAGGTCGTCGAATCGGGTGCGAATGCCGGGACGGGGCCGGGCGCGGGAAGTGCGCTGCCCACGCTCGGCCCTGGCGATTACTTCCCGCCGCCCGGATTGCCAAGGTCGCCCTTGACCGTGCGGGCGCTCACCGACGTGCACGTGTTGCGGCTGGCCGGCGCCGATTTCTCCGACCGACTCGCTCCGCTGCTGGCCCGGCGGGCCGAGAACGACACGCGGGCCGACGAACGGGCAGAACTCGAGGGCTTCGCACTGTTCGACGGCCTCCGCACCCGTGACAAGGACACGCTGCTGGCCCACCTGCGGGCACGGAGCTGCGTGGACGGCGAGGTCGTCGTCGCCGAAGGCGACCCCGGTTCGGCCTTCTACCTGGTCCGTAGCGGGGCCGTCACGCTGACACAGACCTGCGCCGACGGGCCGCCGCGAACCCTGGGCGCCGGGGACTTCTTCGGCGAGAGCGCACTGCTGCACGACGAGCCCCACGCCGCGACAGCCACGTCGGTCGGCGAGACCAGGCTGTGGGAGCTGGACCGGACGACGTTCGACGACGTGGTGTGCCGCTATTTCGGGCTGTCCCACGCCGTACGCGCATCCGCCGAAGCGGACGAAGCGGCACGTGCCGCCGAGGCGCTGGCGGGCACGGTGGCCGGCCGCTGGCTTGAGATCGAGGTCGGCGACCCGGCACCCGAGTTCACCCTCGACACCGCCAGCGGGCCGTCGCCGGTGTCGTTGTCGGACTACCGGGGCCAGGTGGTGATGCTCTGGTTCTCCCGCGGCTACAACTGCCCGTTCTGCCGGGAGTACATGGCCCGGTTGGCGCCGGCGGTCGGCGATTTCGAGCGGGCCGGCGTGCAGATCCTGCAGCTGGCGCCCAACCTCGTCGATTCTGCCCGCGAGTTCTGGCGCGGCAAGGACCTGCCGTTCCCGTTCCTGTGCGACCCGGAGAAATCCGCCTACCGGCTGTGCGGCCTGCAGGACATCGGCGCCGGCGAAGCGCAGCGCAACTCGGTGCGGGGCTTCACGCGGGCGTTCACCACCGGCCAGGGCCGTACGACGATGCACGCACTCTGGCTTGACGTGGTGAACCCGTCGATCGGCGAACGGCTCGGCCACCACACGATGACGGCGATGCAGCAGGGCGTCTTCCTGGTCGGCCCGGACGGCGTGCTGCGCCGCAAATACGTCTTCGGCCCACTCGACGAACCGCCGTCGAACACCGAACTCCTCGAAGCGGCCGTCGAACTGGGATCGATCGAGCTGGCGACAACACAACTGGAGGCGGGCTCGTGAACTGTTGGGTATGCAATCTTCCTGGGCACGCGGTCTGCCGATTCTGCGGCCGATGCGTCTGCAAGGACCACGCGAAAACGATGCCGTTCCTGCTCGAGGCCTTCGCCACCAGCCGTGGGCTGGAAGGGTTGGCGGTCGACGAGGCGATCTCGTGTGGCGTCTGCCGGCCGGCGCCCGAGCCGATCAGACTCGACTTTCTGGACCCCGGAGCGCCCGCGCCGCTGTCGCACGAGCCGACCCGATGACGGACATCGCGTCGGAACCTCGTACCGAGGCCGACCACGACTCCGCCACGGTCGCCGCAGCGGCCGATTTCCCGGTTCCCCGGCCGCTGCTCACCATGACCGGTATCGAGTTCGTCGTGCTGTTCTTCACCGGCACCGGCCTGGCGTTTCAGTACAAGCTCACGGCGAGGTTGTGGCCGTGGGACGACCTCACACTGTTCAACAGCCGGTTCCTCGGCGCCATCTACCTGACGTCGCTGGTCGCCGTGGCCTGCCTGCTCGCCACCAGGCGCTGGTCGCCGGCTCGGGTCGTCGCCCCGATGATCGGCGTCTTCACGTTGTGCGTGATCGTCGTGTCCACTGCCTACCCGTCGAGGTTCGCCTTCTCGGACCGGCCGCTGCCGGTGATCGGCTGGTTCGTCCTCTACGTCGCGCTGCCCGTCTGCGCTTTCTGGTACACGTGGCGGCTGCGTGGGCGCGCCCGGGCGGCCGGCGTCGCGACTCCGGTGGCGTGGCGCTACTGGCTTCGGCTGTTCGCCGTCCTGATGACCGGGCAGGCCGTCGGTCTGTTGGCGGCGCCCGAGCAGGTCACCGAGTTCTGGCCGTGGACTGTCGACGCGTTCCACGGCCAGCTCTACGCGGCGACGTTCCTGGCCGGCGGCGTGGGCGCGTGGCTCGTCTCGGTCCGAGCGACACGCGCCGAACTTCGCACTGTGGGGTTGACGCAGGCGTCGTTCGGCCTGTTCGCGATCGGCGGCGCCGCACTGGTCGAGCTCGACACCGGTGTCGTCGAGTGGTCCGACCCCGGCACCACCGCCTGGCTCGCGATGATGTTGTTCTGCGCCGCGAGCGGCTTCGCCGTCATAGCCCGTTCACTCCAGACAGCTGGAGACAGCGAACGAGAGCTGAAGCAGGGGCACTGATGCATCGGCGAAGTCCGCCAGCGCCCGGCTGCCGATCGGTCATGATCGGGTCATGCGCCCACGGCGTGTCCGTCCACCGGCTCCGACGTCGGAGTTCGCCGGATTCCGCTTCCCTCCCGAGGTGATCGTCCTGGCGGTCCGCCGGTACCTACGCCTGCCATGTCGACGCGGCCCAGGAGAAGAACCGGATCGAGGCCGATCACGGCCGTTCGAAAGCCCGGCTCCGGCCGCAGCTGCGGTCCGGCAACATCACGGCGCGGCAGGGATGCCGCCGACAGACCATCCAGCACGCCGTCGTACGTCGACACCCGGGGCCCCGGCGGCAGCCACCGGATGACGCCCACGGTTGGGGCTGCGGCCATGGCGGCCCCAACCACCATCCATCGACGCTGACGTCATCACGACGGATCCATGTATCCGCCGTGATGACCGGGTTGGGCGCGGTACACAGCGCCCAACGGCGCCGATGTCACGCCGCGGCACCCACTTGATCCTCGCGGCACAGATTGGACGGCGGACCGGCATGGACGACCTTCTCGGCAAGTCAATCCACAGAGAGCAACCGGCTCTTAACCGGTGGGTTCAGGGTTCGAGTCCCTGACGGCCCACCAATGTAGGCATTGCGCGAACCGCTCCCTTCGGGGGCGTTGTGGCTGGTAGGACGGCTGCGGCGCCCCTGTGGGGGGCGGGGGACGTGGCTGGTTGGGTCGGCTTCGGCTGGCTGGTGTCTCCAGTGTCTACGTTGGCGATGTCCCTTGGAGCGTCGGGTCCGAGGACCTTGAAGATCGGTATGAGCCGGTCAGGTCCCGTGACTTTGACTTCGGCGACCAAGGCTTCGATGAGGGTCTTGCGCCCGAGGTCGTCGCCTGTCTCGATGATCGTTTCGATGTGTCGGGCGACTGCGCGAAGGCTGGAGCGGGCGGGCATGACGGGTTCGTGGTCGATCTCGTTGGTGAGTTCGGCCTGCCGTTGGCGGAGCTGCTTCTGCTTGGTGCGTAGTGCTTCGAGGCGTGTGGCGAGGGTCTCGTCGTCGAGGGTACCGCGCTCGAAAGCGCCCAGGTAGCGGTCGATGGCCTGGTCGGTTTGGGTGAGTTCGGTCTCGATCGTGGTGAGTTCGGCCGTGTGGTCGGATCGGGCGTTGCGGTGGCTGCGCTGGGCTTCGGTGACGGCGTCGGCGATGAGCTGCTGGTTGTCGCGGTAGAAGCTGGCGAGGGCGGTGAGCACGGCGTAGTCAACGGCGTCGGCGTCGAGGCGGGGGGCGTCGCATTCGTTGCGGTTGTAGCGGTTGCGGGTGTGGCAGGTGTAGTAGCGGTAGGTGTGGTTGCGGCCGGTGGCGCGGGTGCCGATGAGGGCTGTGTTGCACTGGGGGCAGCGCATCCGGCCGGTGAGGGAAGGCCACCCTCGAGACCTGGTGCTGGGCCGGCCAGGCCCGCGACGCCCTCATCGACCTGCAGCGCCTGGCCGCCGGCGCCGCCGCGACTCACAAACGACTTCGGTGTCGCCCTTGGATCACCGGTCGGTCTCCCAGTAAGACAGAATCGTGGCCCGTCAAGGGTGAGGGTGCGACCGAGTCGCATGATCGCGGTGAACGGCAGCTCACATCCATGGCGTTGATCAAGCGGTGCCGATCTCACGCTCTTGGTATTCGCGCGGTGAGAGTCCGTGGAAGCGCGTGAAGGCGGCGCTGAAGGTCGGTAGGTGAGCGTAGCCAACGCGGTGGGCAACGGCGCTGGGCTTGGCGCCGCCGACGAGCAGGTCGCGAGCCACGCGCATGCGGGCCGCGTAGCGCCAGCGGGCGAAGGTCATTCCGGTCTGCTCGTGGAACGCTCGGTGGACGTCGGCGGGCAGGTCGAAGTCGGTCGATCCAGCAGAGACCCCGATGCGGCGCAGGTAGTCCGTGGCAGCTTCACGCCCACGCGGGTCGGTGGGCATCGGCACCGATAGTGCCCGCTGCGCGGCGACCTGCTCGGCGAACAGGTCGATGATGCGGGCCGGGTCATAGTCGACCGGACGCAGCAAGGTTCGGGCGCTGATGGAGCAGAACATCAGGTAGTCGTCCCACGCTCGCGGGAACTGCACCTGGATGGGTTCGGTCAGTTGGAGATCGGCGGTGCTGGCGTTTCCGAGCGGCAGCGAGATGGAGTCCTGGCGAAGCCCAGTAATGTGCTCGGCTCCCGCCGGTATCCAAGTCGCGACGCCACGCAGTCGTTCGTAACGCCTAACGCCGATGTCGAGGTAACCGCTGCCGCGATACATCCAACTGAGCACGTGACTGTCCGTGGCGTGCAAGGGTGTGCGGGCTGCGGGCAGCAGATCGGGCGCATGGGCAGCAGCACCGTCTCTCCGCATCAAGCGCACGAACTTGTCAGCCTGGCGTGCCGCGCTGGCGCGCCCGGTCAGGCCACCGGCAAGAGCGCGGGCGGCGAGCTCCCTGGCGAACTCGTGAGGGGTCGGCCCGAACTGCTGCTGGAACGCGCGCCGGAAACCGCCGCGGCTGGCGAAGCCCACTCGCGCTGCCACCTGATCGACGTCGTACCCGGCGGCCAGAAACTCGACGGCGGCGGTCAGCCGGCAGCGCAGTCGCCACTGCTCGAAGGTGAGCCCGGTATCGGCGAGGAACTCGCGCAGCAGGGTGCGCGGACTAGAGGGCACCCGGGTCGCCCATTCCTTGACGGTGAGGTCGAGCGCGGGGTCGCGGATCAGTTCCTCGGCCACTGCTCTCGCCCCGGCGGCCTTCGGCATGGTGGGGGGATCGAGCAGTGCCGAAGGAGCGGTGGCCCCGCCGCGCGGAGGTGAGGTTGGGCGTGTGCCGAGACCACGAAGGAGATCGGCTACCCCGTCAGGCGAATACCCGTGACCGGTGAACGGTGTGACCTGAAGGTTGAAGTACTGGATCAGCCAGTCCTGCCAGTCATCGGGGACGTCGAACCGCGTCGGCTTGGTCAGCGCCCAAGCCCCGACGCTAGCGTCGGGCCAGTACGGGAAAGCGACCGTGCCGGGCTCGGTGATCGTCAGAGTGCGGTTTCGGTAGCTCTGAGGCATCCAGATGCCTTCGCCGCCGGCGAGAGAGAACTCCGGTCCGCCGTCCAGAAGCACCCGCGCGCGACCGGTGCGGACCCAGATCAGCATGTGACTGGGGCGCTCCACCGGAACCATCCGTGCTCCCGGTATCGGCGGTGGAGACGAGTCAATCATGTCATAACTATATGGCGACCTGCGTACCCAAGTGCAGGTGAGGTTTACCGTACCTTATCAGTGGCTCTCTGCCGTTGGTGGCGCGCGGCCGTCTCACCCTAGACGCGATCGGAAGGGGCTTCCCTCAGCATGCCGAAGACCTCACGTGGGCTCACAGTGCACCCGTTGACCCTGCGAGAGGTCGAGGTGGTTCGAGTGGTGGACCTGACGCCGGGGATGCGGCGGGTCACGTTGAGTGGCGAGCAACTTCGTGCGTTCACCTCGGCGAACGGCTTCCCGCAGCCGGCGTTCGACTCGACGGGCTTCGACGATGACATTCGGTTGGTGTTCTGCTACCCCGATCAGGCCGAGCCGGTGCTGCCAGTACAGAAGGAGAAGGGCCTCGAGCTGCCGAGGGACCCCCGGCCGTTGTCAAGGGGCTACACAGTCCGTCGCTGGAACCCCGCGACCGGAGAACTGGACGTGGACTTCGTCAAGCACGGTATCGGTGTCGGCAGCACCTGGGCGTACCGCACCCAACCCGGCGACCGCATCCACTTCCACGGGCCGAGCGCATCGCGGGCGCTGCCGCAAGACGCGGACTGGCTTCTTGTCGCCGGCGACGACACAGCGATCCCCGCGATCGCCCGCCTGCTTGATGAGTTGCCCGATGACGCGCGGGCGCAGGTGTTCGTCGAGGTAGCCGAAGACGCTCATCGGCTGGAGCTGAGGGCTCTGCCGCGGGTTGAGGTGACCTGGTTGGTGCGCGGCGGCGCCGAGGCGGGCACGACCACGCTTCTGGTGGACGCGGTCAAGAACAGTGGCTGGTGGGACGGTCGACCGTTCGCGTGGTTCGCGGGAGAGCGCTCGGCGGTGCGGGATCTGCGTCGCCATCTGGTCGAGGACCGGGGTGTGCCCAAGGAGGACATCGAGTTCACCGGGTACTGGCGTCGTGGCGAGGTCATTGCCCTAGAGGCCGACGGAGCGGTGCCCGACCCCGAGAAGTCGATCACGCCCTTCGAGAAGCTCCATCAACTGACCGAGCTGGTCCCGCCGATCGCGATCCGCACCGCCGTCGAGCTGGGCATTCCCGAGCTGATCTCGCGTGGTGTCAGCAGCGTGGCGGACTTGGCCATCAGGGCGGATGCCGACGAGCGGGCGTTGGGCAAGCTGCTGCGCTACCTGCATGCCCTGGACGTGCTGACCGAGACCGAACCGGGCCGCTACGGTCTGACGCCGGTGGGTGAAGTCCTAACCGTCGAGTTCGTCGCGGACTCCTTGCACCCGTCCGGGGTGGGAGGCCGGGAGATGCTCGGCGTCCACGGACTCACCGAGTCGATCCGCACTGGCCGGTCGTCTTACGCCTCCGTCACGGGTCAGACCTTTGCTGAGGTGCGGGCCGAGCAGGACTACGAGGACCGCTACCTGGAACGTCTGGCCGAGTTCCAGCACGCGCTGGCTATGTCGATCGCCAAATCCGACCTGCTTACTGGCGTCCGGCACCTGGTGATCCACTCCGGTGGCGCGGGCGTGCAGGCCCGCGAGTTCGTCGCCGCTCATCCTGATCTGCGGGTCACGATCTGCGCGCTGCCCGCCCAGGCCGACTGGCTACGCCGCGACCTGCCCGTCACGATCCCCGACGAGCAGCAGCGGGCACGGGTCAGCGTGGTCGAGCAGTCGGTATTCGAGCCCAGCCCCGAATCGGACGTCGTGTTCATCAGCCGCGCTTTCAAGGCGCTACCCGACGCCGACGCCGCCCACGCTCTCCGCCGAGCGTCCGAGAACCTCCTCCCGGGTGGGCGGGTGCTGCTGGTCGAGGAGGTCTTCGACACCGACGACCTCGATGAACATGACGGCGAAGCCGACCTGATCGGACTCGCGGTACATGGCTCCGGTCTACGCACCGCCGAGGAACTGTACACCGTGATCACCCGGTCAGGGCTCACCCGCACAGAGACGCACGTCGTCGGCTGGGGCACCACCGTCTACGAACTCGTCCGCAACGACACCAACTGACCCTGAGGTGCCCCTTTCCTTCCGGGTAGCTGCCCCTACTGGAATTAGGGGCAGCACGGAAGATGCAATAGTTGACACAGAAGCACAGGAAATGCTCGCCTGAATTCAAGGACGAGGTGGTAAAGATGGTAATCGAGGCGTCTCGTCCGATCGCCGACGTCACACGTGAACTCGGCATCGTCGAGGGAAAACTCGGAGTCTGGGTCGCCGCCTACCGGCGCGCCCACGCCGGCGAGGCGCCCTCACCGGCCGCCGCGGACAACGCACGGATACGCGAACTCGAACGGCAGAACCGTGAGCTGGCCATGGAGAACGCCTTCCTGAAAAAAGCCGCGGCGTACTTCGCCAAGGATCATCGGTGAGCGACACGTTCGAGTTCATCGATGCGGAGTACGCCGCCCGCACCACCACGAACACCGCCGCACCCGCACCGTCCATCACCCAGATGTGCGCCTGGCTGCAGGTCTCTCGCTCCGGGTCCTATGAATGGCGCGGCCGTCTCGCCTCCGCGACCGCGACCCGCCGCGACGAGCTCACCGGGCTGTTTCAGCGGTCGTTCACCGTCATCGACACCGCCATCACCCTAGATCACCTTAATAGTGACTGTCCGGATTTAACGGGGCACACCACCCCCACTCGAATGAAGAACAGAAGGAAGAACGCGTCCATGACCTTTACCAGACCACGACGCCGCAGCGCGGCCCTTGTCGCCGCGTTGCTGAGCACCGTGATCCTCCTCGCGGGGTGCGGCAGCGACGACAAAAATGATCAAGGTGACGCGGTCGGAGCGACCCGCACTGTGGAGGCCGACAACGGCACGGTCGAGATCCCGGCGCACCCGCAGCGGATTGCAACGCTCGGGAGACTAACCGTGTCGTTCCTCGACCTCGGCGGCGAGCCAGTGGGCGTCACGGAGGTGGACGCTTCCGTGCTCGATCTGTTGCCCGAGGAGCAGCAGGCCGCGTACAACGCGGCCAAGCTCCTCGGCTCCGGCGCCAGCGAAGCCGACCTCGAGCTGCTGGCCAGCCTAAAGCCCGACCTCATCTTGTTCTCCGCACCTGACTCCGACTTCGAGCAGATGAAGTCGCAACTGGAATCGATCGCGCCGACGATCTTCTTCGGATTCAGCTCGGACTGGAAGACCCGTCTGTCCGTGACCGCGGATGCCACTGAGCTGACGGATGCTCTCAACGAGCAGAAGACCGAGTATGAAGAGAAACTCGCCGGATTCCAGGGCAAGTACTCGAAGATCATCCAGGACACCACGTTCGGCGAAGTCAACAGAGGTTCCTGGCAAGACGCGGGAATGTTCACCCTCAACGGCTCGCAGTGCTCGGAGATAGCTCGCGCGGACATTCCGCTCGACATCCCCGATCTGGGTGAAGGGGGCGAGGAGCGATCGTTCGAGAAGATCGGCGAACTGTCTGAGTACGATGTGCTCCTGTACCCCGTGGACGCTGAGGGTCAGGTCGCGGAAGGTTTCGTCCCCGTGGCGGATTCGAACGCGTGGAAGGCCCTTCCCGCCGTGACATCCGGGAAGGCCCTGGGTGTCCACTGCTTCGGCGATGTCAGCTTCACCAGAAGCTATCGAACCTACTCTCAGTACCTGGATTCACTCGACAAGGCGCTGGCGACGCTCGCGACGGCGGGATGACGGCGCAGACCAGTGACGTCGAGGTCCGGGTGCCCGCCGCGGCGGCATCCGGACCTCGACTGCGCGTCGTCGGTCTGCTCGCAGTGCTGGTGACACTGCTCGTACTGCTGGTGCTGAGCCTGTTGGTTGGCTCGAAGGCGATTGCGCCGTCGGTGATATGGGATGCGCTGTTTCATCCGTCGGCCGACATCGATCAGTTCTCGATCCGCGACTACCGTCTGCCGCGCACGGTCGTCGGGCTCGTCGTAGGCATGGCGTTGGGGGTCGCGGGGGCGTTGATCCAGGCATTGACGCGCAATCCGCTGGCCGACACCGGTATCCTCGGCGTGGGCGCGGGTTCCTCCTTCGCGGTGACCATGGCCGTCGGCGTGCTCGGAATCCGCGATATCAGTGGCTACATGTGGTTCGCGTTCGCCGGGGCGCTGATCGTCACGATCATGGTCTTGCTCCTGGGATCGACCCGACGCGGCCAGTCGCCGGGAGTCATGGTGCTCGCCGGGGTCTGTGTCAGCGCGGTGCTCGATGGCGCCGGGTCGGCACTTCAGCTGACCAACCCGGACGCGTTCGATGCGATGCGGTCGTGGACTGCCGGTTCGATCCTGGGGCGCCCCCTCGACGTGGTGTGGCCGGTCCTGCCGTTCTTCGCCGTGGCGCTCATTCTGGCCTTTGCGGTGTCGGGTCCACTCAACGCGATGGCTCTCGGCGACGAGATCGCCGCCGCCCAGGGCGTCCGTCTGGCCCGCACCCGCGTCCTCGCGATCATCGCGATCACACTGCTCGCTGGAGGCGCGACCGCCATCGCGGGCCCCATCGGATTCGTCGGGCTCATGGTGCCGCACGTGGCCCGCTGGTTCGTCGGACCGAACCAGCGCTGGATCTTCGCCTACAGCATCCTCCTCGCCCCGAGCCTGCTGCTGGCCTCCGACGTTCTCGGGCGAATCGTCATGCGGCCCAGCGAGATCCCCGTGGGTATCGTCACCGCCTTCATCGGCGCCCCCGTTCTCATCGCACTGGTGCGGCGGAAGAAGGCGAGCGGACTATGAGTATCGGCGTTACTTCTCGGTCCGGACTAACGCGCCATCGCTCGACAGGTGGGGCTCCCGGGGGGCGGCTGGACTTCGGGCGGCGGGTGCTGGTGCTGCGGCGATGGAGGATCGCGGTCCGGCTCGAGTGGCGCTCGGTCATCGTCTGCGCGGTGCTCGCGGTCGCGGTCGCCTGCATGGCGGTGCTCGCGCTGATGACGGGCTCGTACCAGCTCAGCCCTGGGCAGGTGGTCTCCGCGCTGGTCGGCGGGGAGACCGGGCTGGTCCACGACATCGTGGTCGAGTGGCGGGCGCCCCGGGTGGTTGCGGCGCTGGTGTTCGGTGCCGCGTTGGGGGTGAGCGGGGCGGTCTTCCAGTCGATGTTGCGCAACCCGCTCGCTGACCCCAGCATCATCGGATTCTCCCAGGGCTCCTACACCGGCGCGTTGATCGTGATCCTCCTCATCAACGGCACCTACGTGCAGTTGATAGGCGGGGCGTTGCTAGGGGGGATGGCCACCGCCATCGCCGTGTACGTGCTCGCCTACCGGCGAGGGGTGCAGGGGTTCCGGTTGATCATTGTCGGCATCGGCGTCTCGGCGATGCTCGGCTCGCTCAACACCTGGTTGATACTCAGAGCCGACCTGGAACAGGCGATTGCAGCCGCCGCGTGGGGCGCCGGATCACTCAACGGGGTGTCCTGGGATCAGGTGGCCATCGGCGGTGTGTGCATCGCTGTGCTTCTGCTGTTGGCTGCGATGTTGAGCCGGCCGATGCGGCAGATGGAGCTGGGTGATGATACCGCCGCCTCCCAAGGGGTGCGGGTCTCGCCCGCCCGCCTCGGCATGGTCGTGGTGGGGGTGGCGTTGACGGCGATTGTCACGGCTGCATCGGGGCCGATCGCGTTCATCTCCCTGGTCGCGCCGCAGATCGGACACCGCCTTGTCCGCACTGCGGGGATAACCCTCGCACCCGCCGCCTTCGTCGGCGCGCTGCTGTGTCTGGTGGCGGACTACCTCGCCCAGCACGTCGCCCCAACTCCCCTGCCGGTGGGGATCATCACCGTCATGCTCGGCGGTGGGTACCTCGGGTATCTGCTTTTCACCGAAGCCAGGAGACGCCTATGAACACCAACACCATCACCGATCTTGCGGAGGCGAGAGACGTACCCACTCCTGCTCCGCCGCCCGGCGGCTCACGCCTCCGCGTGGAGTCGGCGACGATCGGTTACGACAAGCGCATCATCAGCGAGGGCTTGTCGGTGTCCATTCCGGACGAGTCGTTCACAGTCATCGTGGGCCCGAACGCGTGCGGGAAGTCCACTCTGCTGCGCGGCCTGTCGCGGCTGTTGAAGCCGTCCGCGGGTCAGGTGGTCCTCGACGGTGTAGCTATCCAGTCGTACAAGACGAAGGAGGTGGCGCGGCGGGTCGGCCTGCTGCCGCAGACCTCGATCGCCCCGGACGGGATCACCGTAGCCGACCTGGTGGCTCGGGGCCGGTATCCGTATCAGGGGTTCATCCGGCTGTGGACCGAGGCCGACGAGCGGGCCGTGGTCAGGGCGATGGACCAGACTGCGGTCACCGACCTGTCGGGCCGCTTGGTGGACGAGTTGTCGGGAGGCCAGCGACAGCGGGTGTGGGTGGCGATGGCGCTCGCGCAGCACACCAGCATCCTGCTGCTGGACGAGCCGACCACCTTCCTCGACATCACCCATCAGATCGAACTGATGGAGCTGTTCACCGACCTGCACCACGTCGGCCACACCCTGGTCGCCGTGCTGCACGACCTGAATCATGCTGCTCGCTACGCCACGCACTTGATCGCCATGAAGGACGGCGCCGTGGTCGCCGAGGGGCCACCGTCGGAGATCGTGACGGCCGAGCTGGTCGAAGAGGTGTTCGGTTTGCGCTGTCTGGTGGTGCCCGATCCGGTAGCGGGCACTCCTCAGGTGGTGCCGCTGGGCCGTGACCGCGGTGGCGAAGGCGTGCGGGAGGGCCGTTGATGCGCACCGATCCGATGGAGCTGGGGCGAGGACCGCTGACGCGGTGGCTACCGGTGCTGGGACAGGCTGCGCCTGAGCCTCCTGATGTCCGGTCATTCGAGGTCAGGGAGGGTGATCGTCCCGGACAGTTCGTGGCGCGCGTCATCTTCTCGCTGCCACGCATCACGATCCCCGCGATGCTGTTGGCGATCGTGTGGCAAGTGGGCGAGTCGGCTGTCCCGGTGGTGATGGGGCTCGCGATCGACCGGGCGCTCGTGACCAGGGATGCCGGGCAACTGGTGCTTTGGCTCGGTGTGCTGGTGGCCTTGTACGTCGCGCTGACGGCGGCGGCCAGGTTCACGAATCGGCTCAACACGTATGCGGTCCAGTTGTTGCAGCACCGACTGCGCGCGACACTCTCGACCAGAGTGCTGCATTCCGACGGCAGCGCGGTGCGGGCGCCGGCGGACAATGTGGTCTCGGCCATGACCAACGACGTCTTCCGCCTGGCCAACGCTGGGCTGCTCGTGGTTCTGCCGATCTCGAGGATCGCCGCCATAATGTTCATCGCTGTCTCGTTGCTGGTGATGCACTGGCCGCTTGGGGTCATGGTGCTGCTCGGCGCGCCCGTGGCGGTCTGGTTGATGGGCCTCCTGAGCGAACGTCTCTCCCGCGACACCCGCGAATACCAGGATCTCCTCGCTGACACCGTTGGACGGGCTACCGATCTGGTCGCCGGATACCGGGTGATCAAGGGCGTGCGCGCCGAGGCCGAGGCGACCAGGCGATACCGGCAGGCCAGCCGGGAGACCCTGGTCGGCGCCGGGCGCAACGCCGGGCTACTCGGCAGGTTTCTTGTGGGCTCCGGTGCGGTAAATGGCGTGTTCGTCGCCGCGGTGACGGGGCTGGCGGGCTGGTTCGCGGTGAATGGGCAGCTGAGCGTCGGCGAGTTGATCGCCGCGGGTGGCCTCACCCAGGCGCTGCTGCCACAGATGCAGGCGATCGCGAGTTATTCCATCCCCAATCTCGCGGGCGCCCGCGCCTCAGCCGCGCGAATCATGGACGTGCTCAGGAACGCAGGCACCGCCGCATCCGGACACGATGACGCGATACGACAGCGGTGCACGCCGCCGCCTGTGCAGGACGTGTCCGCGCCGTATGTCGGCGTGCTGGATATCGGCGTGCCCAGTGCGTCAATCCGGGTAGAACCCGGTGAGCTGGTGGGGGTGCACGCCGATGATCGGATTGCCGCCCGCATCGCTGACGCGCTGCTGAACCCGTGGGCCGCCAACGACATTGAGGTGCGTCTCGACGGCCGGCCGGCGCACGAACTGACCCCAGCGGAGTACCGTTCCCTGGTCACCGCCGCACCTCATCGGGCAACGTTGTTCACCGGCACCATCCGCGACAACCTCGCCGTCACCGCCTGCCTGCCCGAGCGAATGGACAGTGCAGTGTGGGCGGCTGCCTGTGAGGACTTCGCAGCCGATCTCGACACCCCCGTCGGTGAGAACGGCAACCGCCTGTCCGGTGGCCAGCGTCAACGGGTTGCGCTCGCTCGAGCCTTCGCGACCGATACTCCGGTGTTGGTGCTGCACGACCCGACCACCGCCGTCGACTCGGTGACCGAGCAGACCATCGCCAAGCGGCTGGTCGGTATCCGTACAGATCGCTCAACCCTGCTGATCGCCTCGTCCCCGGCCCTGCTTGGCTGCTGCGACCGTGTCGTCGACCTCCTCGACAACATGCCGGTGCTTGGAAAGGCGGCGCTGTGACCGGGGGATCCGTGACGACAGAGCACGCGCTGCCGGTCGCGGGCGGACGTGAGACCGCTCGGGAGGTGTGGCGGCTCAGCCGTGAGCATCGACGCAGTCTGGCCGCCCTCGTGGTGCTGGGAATCGCAAGCACCGCCATCGACCTGATCGGACCCGTCGCGATCGGGTTCCTCATCGATCGGGTCCAGGAAGGCGCCGCCGACCTCGGTACCGTGCTGACCGTCATCGCGATCATGGCGGTCTCGGCCATTCTCGGTGCCGCTGGCACGGCGGCGACGATCGTCCTGGCTACTCGCATGTACCACACCGTCCTCGCCGGGCTGCGGGAGGAGCTGGTCTCCCGTGCCCTGACGCTGCCGCAGCATGTCGTCGAGTCTGCCGGCACCGGGGATCTGATCTCGCGGTCCAGCGACGACGTCACCGCGGTTGCCGATGCGGCCCCCGCGGTGATCCCGGCGCTTACCGTTACGTCCTTCACCATCGTCATGTCGCTGGGCGGGCTGGCCGCGGTGGAATGGCCCTACGCCGCCGCCCTTGCCGTCGTGCTGCCTGTCTACGTGCTCTCCATGCGGTGGTACCTGCGAACAGGCCCGCGGGTATACCTGGCCGAGCGTGCAGCGATGAGCGCGCGTGCTCAGCAGATTCTGGAGTCGCAGCGCGGCTACGCCACTGTGCTCGGATTCAGGCTTGCCGAGCAGCGGCACCGCGCCGTGACCACCACCTCCTGGGGCGTATCGGTGCAGGCGTTGCGGGCGCGCACCGTGCAGAGCATGCTCAACACCCGCCTGAACCTCGGCGAGTGCCTGAGCCTGGCCGCCGTGCTCGTCGTCGGCTTCGTCCTCATCGACCACGGAGCCTCGACTGTCGGGGGCGCGACCACCGCCATGCTGCTCGTGCTACGCCTGCTGAACCCGGTCAATCAGCTGCTGTTCGTCATCGACACTCTCCAGTCCGCCCTCGCGTCGCTGAACCGCATGGTCGGAGTCACCACCATCCCCGTCGCGGACGCGCCAGGCATCGCAACGAGCAGCAGCGTCCACCTCCGCGAGGTCTCCTTCCATTACGGGGTCGGCCCCCGTGTGCTCGTCGATGTCACGCTCGACATCCCCACCGGTCAGCGTGTCGCCGTCGTAGGTTCGTCGGGTGCCGGCAAGTCCACGCTGGCCACGGTGGTCGCCGGCATTCACCAGCCCGACGCCGGGACCGTGGCCCGACCGGAGCGCACGGTGATGATCACCCAGGAAGTACACGTGTTCGCGGGGACATTGCGAGACAACCTCACCCTCGCCGCACCGGATGCCACCGACGGTCAGGTAGGGGCTGCGCTGGAAGTGGCCCAGGCTGTAGGGATGCTCGACCTGCTGCCCGATGGCCTTGACACGGTGCTCGGTGGTGGCGGGTACGAGCTGACCGCCGCACAGGCACAACAGGTGGCGCTCACTCGCCTGGTGCTGGCCGACCCGGAACTGGCGATCTTCGACGAGGCCACCGCCGAGGCAGGTTCCGCGTACGCCGGACTGCTCGACCGCGCCGCCGACGCTGCGCTGACCGGACGCACTGGACTGGTGATCGCGCACCGGCTCTCGCAAGCCGCCGCCTGCGATCTGGTCGTGGTGATGGAGCACGGCCGTATCGCCGAGCGAGGAACCCATACAGAGCTGATCGCCGCCGGCGGGGTGTATGCCGCGCTTTGGTCGGCATGGCGGGCCGGGCAGGAAGCTGGAGCGAATGGGTAGGGATGATCGGACGTCAAGCCTCGTTGACCTGTCGTCCGGGGCGGGGTTGGAGGTTGAGCGGGCCGAACTCGTCCATGCAGAAGATCACGATCGGCTCGCCAGTCTCGGGGGTGACCTGGCCGTCGGCGATGGCGTAGAGATGCTCGACGCGGGCCTTCTTCGGCTCGTAGTCCGGCCAGAACAGCCCACCGCACACCTATCACTCCAGCTCAGCGCGTTAAGTGATCATCAAAGCCGAACTGGTGATCAAAATCAGGTGCTCCGCAGACATTCTCTTGTGAGGTACGCGCGGCCGCTCTCGGGCATCTCTCGCGAGTCTCGTCGATCCGCGCAAATTTAGGTTAGGTTACCCTACACTGGTGGTATGGATGGTCAGCGCGGTGAGGGTTCGCGATGAGCGGGGGCGGGGATTCCCGTGAGGATGCGGGGAGTCCATCGGCTGGAGAAGAGGCGCCTTCCGGTCGGGGGGTGGGTGGTGGGAGGCGGTTGCCTCTCTCGTTTGCTCAGCGCGGGAACTGGGCGGCGCAGCGGTTGTTCCCCGGTTCTGCTGCGTTCTGTGTGTGCGACCTGGTGTGGCTTGACGGGGCTATCAATGCCGGGGCGTTCGCCGACGCGGTGAGCGGGGCGTTCGCGGAGACGGAGGCGCTGCGGGCGGTCATCTATGACGATGACGGGGCTCCTTCGCAGTCGGTCGGCGGGAGGCTGTCTCTGCGGACGGTGGTTTCCGAGGAGGTGCTCACAGACGAGGAGATCCGGTCTGTGGTCCGCGCCGGGGTGAGTGCGCGGGAGGTTTCGGCGGCTGAGGATCTCACATCGTCGACGCTGTTCAAGCGTGTCGGCGGCGGGTGGGTGTGGTCGTTCACGACGAATAATCTCCTGCTTGACGGGTATGGCACGTCTCTCTATATCCGTCGGGTCGCGGAGCTGTACTCGGCTGCGGTCGATGCAACCCCCGCGCCGCCGAGGTGGTTTGGTCGCCTGGAGGATCTCGTCGCGGGGTCGGCATCGACGCCGGGTGGGTCCGGCATCGTCGGTCACTGGCGTGATGTGCTTGCTGTCGACGCGTTTTCCGAGCCCACGGGAAGCACGCCCGCTGATCTGTTTTCGTTCTCGTACCGGCCTGTTCCCGTGGCGCTTCCGGCGGGGGCCGATGATCGCCTGCGCGCGCTGGCGCGCCAGGCAAGGAGCACGTGGACGGATCTCGTCATCACCGCGTGGGGGCTGTATACGGCCCTTGCCGGGAACCAGGACTACCTCGCGGTGCGGGTACCGTCGATGATGCGCGGCGAGCCGGAGTCGCTGCGCGTGCCGGGCGCGGTCGCCCGCGCGCTGCCCGTCGCGACCGCTCTGCGCCCGGGCGCCACCTTCGCCGAGGTGCTGTCGGTGGTGGGATCGCAGGTCCGGGATCTACGGGACAACTCCGCGATCGAGGATCATCAGCTCGCCCGTCTCTGGCAGGGAGGAGAGCTCTCCTACCTGTCGCTGCCCTCGGTCAACATCAAGATGTTCAGGACGACACCGGTCTTCGGAAAGGTCGCGGGGATCACGGAGCTGATCAACCCCGGCCCGACCGGTGCGCTGGATCTCTCCGTCTTCGGGAGCCCGGGACGGGGCCTGCGGATGGATATCTCCGGCCGGTCTCCGCTCGTGCCGACAGACGCGGCCGGCCAGCACGCAGCGGCGTTCACCGTGTTCCTCGGCCACCTCCTCGGCGGCCCTGCGGGCATGACGCTCCACGAACTCGCGGATCTCACGATCACTCCCTCTTCGGTCGATGCCGGGTCGGTGGGTGTGTGGTCGGTGGGTGCGGGGGTGGTGGTTCCCGCGGTGACGGTGGACGGGCTGATCCGGGATCAGGTAGCGCGTACTCCCGGGGCGGTCGCGGTCGTGGACGACGCG